>CAMDAT010000115.1 GCA_945888825.1 Bifidobacterium breve
CGAATGGCGCGATCGTCATCAGCCACCAGAATCCGAGCTGTTTCAGCAGAACTGGATGCAGATTGATTGGTACTCACGAGCAGGCTCCTAGTCGGGATTCTCCCCAAAGGTACGGGCATTTCCTCAGTCCGGACACCCATATGGGGCAACTCAAACCAGATTTTCACCTTTGGAGAGGTTGATTTTCTGTAGGAATTTGCGAAACTCCTTGGACAATCTGCATCCGTGAGCGCTACTCAAGGCGAATCACCCAAGTAGATACTTGTAAGACCATCCCCTGGGGGCCAACTCTGATCCCCAATCATCATTGGAGAATCATGCGTAAATCTTTGTTCGTCACTCTTGCGGCAGTGGCCGTAGTCATCGGAGGCTTTAGCAGCACTGCTGGAGCACAAAGCGATGCAACCGAAAATATCGTGCAGATTGCTCAGGGCAACCCTGAACTATCAACGCTCGTCACTGCAGTTACTGCTGCCGGTCTTGTAGAGACACTCTCGGGTCCAGGTCCCTTTACGGTGTTTGCGCCAACAAACGCAGCCTTTGCAGCACTGCCTGCTGGAACGCTTGACACCTTGCTGGCAGATCCCAAGGGAGACCTTGCAAAGATCCTGAAGCTCCACGTGATGTCTGGCGCCGTTGACTCAAAGGCTGCAATCGCCGCTGCTGGTGGAACCGTAGAGACACTTGGCGGACCAGTGAGCGTTGAACTCGTCGGCGAGAAGTTGGTTATCGGCGGCGCAACCGTGGTGACTGCAGACATCGTGGCTTCTAATGGCGTGATACACGTCATTGATGCAGTCATCACCAAGCCAGCTTCGCCAAATGGCGTCAGCGCCGGCAACTCAGGTATCGCTGCAACCTCTGGAACCACAGGACTCCTGTTGGCCCTCGTTGCGGGAATTGCCATCTTGGGCATCGGAACCTCCTCGGTTGTTCTCGCCCGCTCACGACGCAGCGACTGAGATCCTCAGTCTTTTCTGAGTCAGCTAAGAATCACATGACCTGTAGTGGGGGAGGGGCGCTTGCTCCTCCCCCAACTCATTCCAGGAGGTGCTCATGAAAGTCCGTCAGGCTCGAGTGCTCTTGGTGTTGTCCTTTGCAGTGATCCTTCTGGTTGGACCGGCATGGTTTCTGGGCGAAGCGGGCGAGCCAAGAGTCGATCTTGAAGGTCAGTCAGTCATCTCTGCATCAACTTCTCGGGCTTTGGCCGCAGCCCAAGACGAGGGCGACTCTGCTGCAGATCTCAGCGCACTGCCTGCGGCACCTGCCCCAGTAGTAGTTGCCGAGGCCGGGGTACCGATTCAGATTGCAATTCCAGAGCTAGGGGTGAGCTCCCCGGTAGTGCAGGTGGGCCTTGAAAAGGACGGCTCAATGGGGCTTCCTGGCGCCTCCGAGGCGGGCTGGTATCAGTATGGTCAACGCCCGGGTCAGCCCCAAGGCTCAGCAGTGATTGCTGCGCATGTTGACTACAACAAAAAACCTGGCGTGTTCCTGAAGCTGAACTCATTGCCCATCGGTGCCGAGGTGCTTGTCACCGATGATGCTGGCGCAGTGCATCGCTTTATCGTGACTGAACGCTTCCAAGTCGAAAAAGGCGAACTGCCCGCCGCAGAGTTGTTTCGAGCAGACGGAGACCCTGTGCTCACGCTGGTGACCTGCGGTGGATCATTCAGTAAGAGTCGCCGGAGTTATGCAGACAACATTGTTATCCGGGCCGTGCCTGCGTAAATAGGGGCCTGCCTAGATAGGCTCCCGCCTCAATCGGCTTTAAGGCTTTAAGACTGTACTGCGACGCCATCAGTATTGAGTACAAACCACTTGCCACCGGCGGCCTGACCGGAGGCTGAACCTGGCTCCGTGTCACTTGCAAAGAAATACACAGGCTGGCCTTCGATGGTGAGTTGCTCCGAGGCTCCCTGCCCCGTGCTTCCCAACTTGAGCTTTGACACTGCAGCATCAGCAACTACTCCGCCCTCGGTCAGCACAGGAGGCCAGGCTGCTGCACAGGCATCTACGCAGGTAGCAGCACCCGTGCCGTCCGGTGTGTAGATGTAAAACACCCGGCCTTGACCATCCGAGAGCACATCGCCCATTCCAGAGGAAGCGATCTTTACGTTCACACCTACGTCAACAGCAGACTCAGTGGTGGTAGTCGTTTCGCCGCTCTTGGCAGTAGTGGAAGGAGTCTCGGCGGCAGTGCTCGAGGTGGCCGAGTCCTCATCTGAATTGCCGCAACTGACCAGCCCCATGCCAGCAGCAAGAACGACAACTGCTGCAGCTAGGGTTTTTGTTGGTGATATGTGTGACCTTGATTTAGGCATCAGTGGCCTCCTTTGTGGCGAAAAACAGACTGTAGAGCGAATTGCTGATGAGTGCTGTCGGCCCCTTTTATGCCAATCCGCTTTTATGCCAACCTGTTGATATGACGGAAACGCGATCGATTGATCTGTTGGATGGCGATTTTTATGTGAACGACCCGTACTCCACCTATGCGTGGATGCGTGAGCAGGCGCCCGTTTATTGGGACTCCACCAACGAACTCTGGGGTGTTTCACGACATGCGGACATCGTCGAAATAGAGAAACAAAAGGCTCTCTTCATCAACTCCGACCAGAACAAGGGAGGCTATCGGCCCAACATTCCTGCCGATCCTGCCATCATCGGATTGGACGATCCCGTCCATCAGATGCGCCGCAGTCTGGTCGCTCGTCGCTTCACGCCCAGAGCAGTTGCCAGCTGGGAGGACCATGTTCGCGAAGTCGTGACGAGCCTGTTGGACCAAGCATTCGCTCATGGTGGCTCGGTCGAGATCATCAGTGAGATTGCTGCCCCGTTGCCAGCCGAGATGATTGGCCTGCTTCTGGGATTCAGTGAAGACATGTGGCCCAAGCTGATGGAGTGGTCGGAGCGAACAATCACCCTTGGCGGTGGTCCCGGGTATCACCAAGAGGACAACATCGCTGCAGTGATGGACTTTGCAGTGGCAGCGGCCGAACTCTACGAGGCCAAAAAACTCAACCCTGCCGACGATGTCATGACGGTTTGGACCACAGCCGAAGTGCCTGGTTGCCCGTTTGGGGTGGAGGAAGTGATCTCTGACTCGCTATTGCTGCTCGACGGTGGGGCAGAAACCACAAGAACCGTCATAGCTCGGACCCTGTTGGAATTGGCAGCCCGTCCCGATCAATGGGAACTGCTGAAGTCGGGTGCAAACCTGACAGTCGCAGTCGAGGAATTCATCCGATTTGTGACGCCAATTCACAACATGTGTCGAGTCGCGGTTGAGGACACCGAGATTGCAGGTCAGGCGATCAAAGCCGGGGACCAGTTGGTATTGATGTACTCCTCGGCAAATCGTGATCCCTTGCAGTTCGATCACCCTGAAGAACTAGACGTGACCCGCAACCCAAACAACCACATTGCCTTTGGCTTTGGTACCCACTTCTGTTTGGGCGCCTCGTTGGCCCGTCTAGAGATTCGGGTCATGTTCGAGGAACTCCTCAAGAGAGTCGACCAACTCAGAGTGGTTCCTGATTCGGTAGTAGAGATGCCGAACTCGTTTGTCTTTGGCCTGAAGTCAGCTTTGGTCGATTTTGAGCTTGTTACCTGAAGACCAGCCTCAAATGAGGATCACCGCGTACCGCGCAGGCCGCAGGACTAAGGTTATGGGATGACTACGACGCAGCGTCCGCGTCCATCGCGACCAACACCCCAAGGCCCGAATCCAGCTTCACGAGGACTCATCTTGGTTGGAGTTGCCGTCGCGCTCGGATTCATTCTTCTTATCAAGGGTGGAGGTGTGGGCTTTCAGACTGATTCTCAGGATGTGAAAATCGGTGAAGGTAGCAACAAGACCACGACTACCGAGCCGGCAGTACCCACCACGACCACTCCCTCAACCTCTGTTGCCCCAGCCACGCTCAAGGTAGTTGTACTGAACGGTGCGGGTTTGAGCGGCTTCGCAGCCGCTGCAGCAAACTTCCTGGGATTGGCCGGATACCCAAACATCGCAGCCAAGACTGCAGCGGCTCAAGTTCAGACCACCACCGTGTACTACGCACCCGGATACGAGGGTGACGCCAAGGCAATTGCCAAGTTGCTGAGCATCGGCGCAGTTAAGCCGCTGCCTACCGGAACTGTCCTAGGCAAAGTCGCCACCGATGTCCCAACAGATACAAACGTGGTGATCGTGCTCGGCCCCGATGTTGAGGGAATCATTACCCCAGCTGGAGCGAGTACTACCACCGTTGCTGGCAGCTCCTCCCCGGGGAACTCAACAGTGACGACCACTGCTGGAAGCGCTGCAGCGAGCACCATCCCTTCGGCTGGAAACAAAATCACAACCACGACTGTCAAGACCACGACGACCACGGGCTGAGCCGGCAGTTTCTGCCGACTGGCTCCGTCCTGTCACCGATGCCGACCAACCAAGAGAATCGCGCTACGGCCGAACAAGTCGTAGCAGCCGTTGCATCGTCTCCAGCTGCAACTCTTCTGGCAACCGACTTTGACGGCACCCTCTCGCTCATTGTTGATGACCCTGATGCTGCAGTTCCGCTCCCGGGTGCGGCGCAGGTCCTGCAGTCTCTAGCAGGCAGTCTGGGAGAGCTAGCGGTAGTTTCTGGCCGCCCCGTTGAGTTTCTGGTTGATCGACTCTCAGGGCAGCTGAGCTCTGCCGGCCAGAGCTCTGCTGGTCTGACCGCTGCTGACCAGAGCGCGGCTGACAAGCCAGGTCTGCCTGATTCCCTGACCTTGGTCGGACTCTACGGGCTGCAGCAGATCCGCCACGGGGTACGCAGTGACCACCCCGAGGCAGTGGCTTGGCCCGAACGAGTCGCTGCACTTGCCGCAACAGCAGAAACCAACGGTCCGGCTGGTATGCGTGTTGAACTGAAGGGCCTGTCCATCACCCTGCATTATCGCGGCCAACCCGAGCTCTTGGACCAAGTTGAGCAGTATGCCCTAGAGCTTGCTGCCACCTCGGGGCTTGTTGCGAGAACGGCCCGCATGAGCGTGGAACTTCACCCACCGATTGATGTCGATAAGGGAACCGTCCTAATGGGCCTTGCCCAACACCTTGCTGGCCCCGTGCTTTTTCTTGGCGATGACGTGGGTGACCTACCTGCCTTCGACGCACTCGACACCCTTTCAGCGTCGGGGTTGCAGGTGTTCAAAATTCTTGCTCAGAGCGAGGAGTCCGACGACGAGTTGCTTCGCCGCGCTGATCTCATCCTTGACGGACCTTCGGCAATGGTCGCCATGCTGTTCCAAATCGAAGCTGCGATTCTGGAAGCCAGCAAAAATCGGTAGTTAGTCCGCCGCTGCTAGCTGGTCTTGTAGCCAGTCCATCGGGGTGCGCTTGGCTACTAGTTGGGCCAGTTCAGCGGCGCTGGTTGAACGCTCTTGGGGGCTTCGGTCAAGGGCAACTCCGAGCATCTGCGCCGTCTGCTCAACGTCAAACGGGTTGACCCCAAGCGCTGCCGAGCCAAGCTCAGCCCAAGCTCCAGCTTCGGTGGACAGCACGAGTTGGCCCGAGCGCTCGTTAATGAGCGGACCCTCTTTGGCAACCAAGTTGAGCCCATCACGGATTGGGTTCACCAGCAGCACGTCGTAACGGCGCAGTGCAGCAACGGAGCGCACATAATCGTCATCAGTCTCGAACTGGATCGGTTGCCAAGTTGCTGTACCCCATCGGGCATTGACCAGTGCAACCTCGGCAGCCACCTGTTCTTTGTACAGCGCATACTCGGGCACGTTCTCTCGTGATGGGTAACAGCAGGCCAGAAAGACCACCCGCCCATGCAGGTCGCTGCGCTGTTGTAGCAACAGGTCATAGGCCTGGAATCCGCGAAGAATGTTTTTCGACAATTCCATCCGGTCGATTCGCAAGATCAACTGCGAATCACCGAGAGCTTCTTCCAGTGCTCGCAGGTTCTCCTCACACTGCTCGGACTGTGCCGTAGAGCGAAGGTCTGCAGCGTCAGTTGATAGCGAGGAGGCAAAAATTTTTGCCGGTGAACTCTCTGGTCGATCGTTCCCACCCGCTGGCCAGCGGAGCAGGTCTTGGCTGAAATTCTCTGCCCAGTCACTGGTATGAAACCCGCATGCGTGGTGAGCATTGAGCGAGTTCAACATCTCATCTCTGACGGCTGGTGGAAGCACTCGCAGCATGTCAGGGCCTGCAAAGGGCGTGTGATGGAAGTGAACCGTAGAGAGGTCCGGGCGTTCGGCCGCCAGCATGGGTGCCATCAGCGTCAGGTGATAATCCTGGATCAACACTGCTGCACCATCGGGAGCAGATTCGCAGACTGCGCGTGCGAATTCCTGATTGATTCGACGATACGCGTCCCAAGCTTCGTACCACTGCGCCGTATACGAGGGTGATCGCGTCAGATCAAACAGTCCATGATGAATAAACCAAAGTGTCTGATTTGAGATCAGGTCGTAGGCCAGCCCTTGGTCCACGGGGTCAAGACTCAGCAGGCGAACTGCTAGTCCATCTGGGGTAGCAGTCCCTGCACCAACAGCGGAACGGTCGGCCGGACTTAGCGCTGCCGCAATCCAACTTGCCCGACCGCTCTCGAGTAGCGGTGCTAGTCCAGAGACCAATCCACCCGCCCCGCGCATGCCGACAAGCTCCCCTTGGTCAACTCGGTAACTGACAGGTCCCCGGTTGGACACAATTACGACGGGGCGTTCTCTGTTCTCAGACATCACCGCTCACCCTAGATCGGCAAGCGTTGGGTCTGGCGCAGGTGTCCAGACCAAGGAGTTCTAAGCTTTGAATCGTGCGAGTCCTAGTGGCGCCAGACAAGTTCAGGGGGACTGCCTCAGCCTCTCAGGCTGTAGCGGCTCTAACTGCAGGGCTGCAGGCGCTCGGACACGAAGCGATTGCATGCCCGCTCGCCGACGGTGGCGAGGGACTCCTCGAGGTGCTTGGTGGCGCTAATCGAATCACCACAGTCACCGGTCCCTTAGGAGACCCAGTCGAGGCGGCTTGGCGATTCGTTGGGCGAAGTGCAGTGATCGAGATGGCGCTCGCCTCGGGTCTTGGCCTCGTTGGCGGGGCCGAACACAACGATGCCATAGCAGCCTCCACATTTGGAACCGGTGAACTGCTCTCTGCTGCCCTCGAGGCTGGAGCCAAAAAGATTGTGGTTGGCCTTGGCGGATCAGCAACCACAGATGGTGGCTTGGGAGCTTTGCGTGCCCTTGAACCGCTGCATCGACTGCGTGGAGTTGAACTCAACGTGGCCTGCGATGTTGGTGTTCGCTTTGTTCAGGCAGCGCAACTCTTTGGGCCGCAAAAGGGTGCAACTCCTAGCCAAGTAAAGCTGTTGGAACGCAGACTCGAACGCCTGCTGCAGGTCTATGAAAATGACTACGGCGTGCAGGTTGGTGACTTGGTAGGCGGCGGCGCGGCCGGAGGTCTTGCGGGCGGGTTGGCCTGCCTCGGTGCCTCGCTGCTCTCTGGGTTTGACCTTGTTTCCGATTACTTGGGCCTTGATGAACTGATTGAGTCTGCCGACCTTGTGATCACCGGCGAGGGATTCTTGGACGCAGAGTCATTCGAAGGAAAGGTTGTAGGCGGCGTGACCGATCTTGCTAACCGTTTAGATGTGCCAGTGGTCGCAGTAGTGGGCGAAGCATTTGATGCCGCGCAAACACTGGTCCCGACGGTCTCACTAGTTGAACAGTTCGGCCGGGAACGGGCGATGGGTGACACCTTGGCATGTCTTCAAGAGGCAGCGGCGCTAGCAGTAGATATCACTAGCGGCTGACCGGCTGACCGGCCGGAATGCTCAGGGCTGGGCTGGACTCAGGGATGCAGGGTGGCGAGCTGCAATGCCCGACCCAGATACGAACTGACCTCAACCATGGGCGGACGCTCGCTCACATCCACCGTGACCGGTGGCAAGCCTGGTCGAATCAACTCCGAGGCCACAGGAGCCAAATCCCAGTCAACATGCCGCATGATCGTTTGCGCGATCGCCATGGCCTGAGGTCCAAGTTCAGCCAAGCTGCGGTTTCGATGATGCCGCACATCAAGATCAACCTGTACCAGACCACTCAGGCCGAATTGTTTGGCTAGGTCAATCAGCAGGCCCACCTCAACTCCGTAGCCCTGAACAAACGGAAGCTGTTCGAGTACTTCTCGCTTGCCTCCATATTCGCCGGAGAGTGGCTGATGCAGTTCGGCAAGCTCGGGACAGAAAAGTGATAGCAGCGGGCGGGCAACCAACTCTGTGACTCGCCCTCCGCCTTCTCGGTCCCGCTCCGGCCTGCGATAAAATCCCTTTGCAAGATCTACGTCAGATTCGCACAGAAGCGGCCCAAGAATGCCAGAGACGAATCGCGAACCGAACTGAGAGATATCTGCGTCGCACCAGACGATCACGTCGCCTTCTGCAACGTACAGCGACTTCCACAGCACTTCGCCTTTGCCAAATCCGCCGCCGTACTCGGGCAGAATATCGGCCGCCGAAACCACACGTGC
>CAMDAT010000116.1 GCA_945888825.1 Bifidobacterium breve
GCGGTGGTTCTGCCTGCGGCGTTCAAGAGGTGTTTTCCTGTGCCGTTGTTGACGGAGTACCAGGCTGCGGTGCCGGTATTGGTCCATGTTCCGCCGGTGTCTGCAGTGCCGAAACTGTTCACGAGTGTCCGCTCAAACGCATCCGACGCATACACAGCAGCTCCCGCGACCGTCACGAGGCGACTGAGTACTCCGGTAGCACCATGATCATCGGTGACGGTGAGGGTGATGGTGTAGGTGCCGGCGGTTGCATAGGCGTGAGTCGCGGTGACACCGGTCCCGGTGCTGCCATCTCCGAACTCCCAGGCGTAGTTCACGATGGAGCCATCTGAGTCGGTTGAGGCTAGGGCGTTCGTGGTGGTGACTAAGGAGGTGGAACTCCGAAGAAAAGAAGCTGTTGGTCGCTGATTTAGGACGGTTGTGATCTGCCGGGTGGTTTGGTTTGTGGCACCGTCATCGTCAGTTACTTTGAGCGTCACCGTGTAGGCGCCGGCGGTTGCGTAGCGGTGAGTCGCGGTGATACCGGTTCCCGTGCTGCTATCTCCGAAATCCCATTCGTAGCTGAGGATCGACCCATCCAAATCAGTGGACGCGGATGCGTCTGCTACGAGATCGTCAAATGAGGTCGAAGCGGTGAACGCAGCAGTCGGTCCGGTATTGGCTAGTAGGCCACCTCCGCGAGAGTAGTTAGCGAGTACGTCACTGGGGCTAAGAACTGCGTTGTAGACCGCAGCCTCGTCAAGATTTCCCACAAAGTTGCTGTTTGTTGACGCACCTCCGGTCGTATCTCCACCAATACGCCAGTAGCCAGTAAAGGGAGTTGCAAGCTTCTGAGGATTGCTGCCTACCCGCTGACCGTCCACATACAAGTCCATTCCATCGGGACCCTGGGTGGCTACCGCATGATGCCAGAGTCCATTGTTATATGACTGTGCGCTGACTACCGAGTTGGCTGCTCCTGTCTTCACGCCAAAGACAACCTTGCCGTCATCCTGCATGTAGATATGGCGGTCGTAGGTGGTTGAGTTATCGGTGCGAGCATTCCCGAATCCAATGAGTTTTCCGCCAAGAGCAGTGGTGGTGTTAAACCAGATCTCCGCTGAGTAATTGGTCGGGTTGTAGATGGCGGTTCGACTGGCAATAAAGCTGGCTCCACCGAACTGAACCGCCGCATTCCCAGAAATTACTCCTGCTACGTTTCTCGTTGCGGATCCAACGTAGTCACCAGTGTTTGCTCGAATGCCCGAGTCAACTGCATCTGTTCCCGAGGTATCGGCTAGTCGGTAGTACAGGTAGGGGTCAGCGGCCTGAGTGGCTGCCCCGTAGCTGTCTGCTGGAGTAGGGGCAATAGCGGGAGTTCTCCCGCTGGCCTTGTAGTGAGCTGCCACCGAGGCCGGAGTCAGAACTTTGTGGTACACCGCAGGCTCATCGATCTGCCCGGTGAGGTAGTCACGAGTTGGGCGGCTCGGCCAGTCGCTAAGAGTGTCGGCCCCGATGCGCCAGTAACCATAAAAGGCCTGCCCGCGACGGACATCTCCTAGTGAGCCCACGCGTACCCCGTCCACGAAGAGATGCATCCCATCCTCACCGAGCGTGCCGACGACGTGGTGCCACTGATTGTCGTTGAACCCCGCAACACTCTGCACTGTCTGTTTCGTTGAGGAAGCTTTTGGACCTGCGCCTGAGTCCGTCTGGTTTACCCCGAAGATAACCCGGCCATCGTTCGCCATATACAGCAAGCGGTCAAATTTGGATGAGGTCCCAGTTGCGTTGTCGCCGAATCCCATGATTCGGCCTCCAGATTTGGTGCTTGTTTTGACCCAGGCCTCAATGCTGAGCGGGTCCTGAGCAGTTGAGCGATTGGGGTCATAGAACTGCGAAGTCACACTGTTGCTAAATGTGGCCGAAGTGTTGGTCTCATTGAGCATGGCGCCAGCACTGCCAAGCGCGGGTCCGGTGGCGGTCAGCGTCTCTGGGGAGAGTTCATTCGCTAAGGTGCTTGATCCGACCGTTTCGCCTAGGCGCCAGTGCATCCTTGCCCCATCAGCCATCACCGCGTCGGCGTACGGACTCGCTGACCCTGTTGTTGCCACGGTGACAGAAACCGAGTCGCTCCATGTGACGTTGTTATCTGGATCCTCAGTACGGACCTTATAGGTGTGAGTTGAACCAGGAACGAGTCCAGAATCAGTAAACGCGATTATGGGTCGATCCCAGAAGGCGGATTCGCTGGATTTTTCGAATATCGGGTTGGCGTTAGCGTTGTCGCGAACGATTCGGTAAGTCAATCGCTTAGAATCTCGATCCCAATTAGACGGAAAGGACACCCGAACTCTGCCTGCTGAGCCAGAACGCACCGTCGGAAGGAACTCGCTACCCCCGAGTCGGGGTCCGTCGGTTGCCGGGGCGATTGGCCGCACGGCGAATCGGACCAAACCCTCTTGCGGCTGACCGTTGACCCTAAGAAACTCCCCGCCGGCAACGAGGTAGTTGGCCGTTCCTTCGACTGTCCATGCAGCCTGGTTCACACCTGTGTAGGTACCGACCTCCCAGTCGGGGAACCAGGCCGCCATCCTCGGCGCAGGGGTTCCCTCCCAGTTGTAGTATCTCCACGGTTCCCGTTTGAGGGTGGAGGAGGCCGTTGTCTCGAAGGAATTGAGATGCCGCTGGTTAATTGTCCAAGGGTCTGTCTGGGGGAATCCGTTAACGTTGCCGCAGTAATGAGCATGGCTTGCGGTGTAGAGGTAACCGTTGAGTGGCACGGTGTCGTAGATATCGCCATGACAATCGGCAACCCAGTTCATTTCACCGGTAGTCGGATTTGCCGAAAATGACCCCTCAAGGTTCCCGTCGGCTCGTCCATACGTGTAGCCACCGCCAAAGATGGAGGTTCCATCTGTGGTCAATGAAAGTATTGCTGCAGAGGCTCCTCCGTTCTTCACCACGGTGTTCGCTGCCCAAGGGGTCACAGCACCAGTTTGAATATCTATCGCAGCTAATCCTTTGGCAGCGGAACCATTCATGGTCGTGAATCTGCCTCCAGCAAATATTTTGGTCCCGTCGGGAGCAATGACCAATGCCATCACAGAGTTATCAGCGACAGGGGCCCAACCCGAGATGAGTGCGCCATTTGATGCTGAAAATGCAGCTAATCGTGATCGGGCTGCCGTGAGTCCCGCTCCTGCATAGTTGAATGCACCTGCTGCAAAGAGCTGGGAGTCAGTAGCGACTAGATCGTTCACGTGATAGTCAACAGTGGCGTTGAACCCCGCGATGAGCTCCCCTGAATTGGGGTTGAGCGCCGCAATTCGATACTGGCTCACTCCATTCACTTGGGTAAAGGATCCACCGATAAAAAGGCGTGATCCGTCAGGGGATGCGGTGACGGTTGTGCCCTCTGCGTTCAGGGAAGGAGCGAAGGTATGTATCAACTCACCAGTAGTGAGGTCATAGGCCAAGATGTTCGACCGAGGTGTTTCGTTGGTCCCCGCTGGGTCTCCCGCAGGACGAGCACTGCTGAACTCGCCTACGGCATAGACGGTGCTACCGATGATGGTTTGATCCCAGACCACACCGTTGATCTGCACCGTCGGGAGAGCATCTGAGGTCACGTGACCCAAGCTTGGTTCTGCCAGTTCAGCGCCGATATCTGCCGCGACTGGCGCGGCAGTAGTAGCGCCGAGAACGGCAAGAGAGGAAAGCACCAAGGCTGAAACCACGATTGCGTGGCCGGCCCGAGCGCATCGGTTCTGAAGACGGCCTTTGTTAGGCATGAGGAAGGCTTCCTTGGAAGGTCACGAGAGGCGTGACGGATGAGTATTTGACGGTAATACTTGCGTTATCCCGCATCTCGGGATCGAGTCGATACACGTAGGTTCCTTTAGCTGTGGCTCCCGCTGACAGGCTTCCCGAGAGCTCTGTGGGCGGTTCGGAATGGATCAAGATTGAGGACATTCCCCTGCTATCGACAAGGTCAACGGTGATGCTTGCTAGCTCAATGGTGGCAGGGCTGCCATTTGAGATGCTGAGATCGAGAGCAACCGCTGGCCCGCTGGTTTCGCCGGGGAGAGACGCTTTGGCCTCGAGCGAGCGAACCGAACTGAGACGCGCAGTAACTCCATCGCCAAAGCTGGCTGTCTCAGCCACGCCGACGGGTTCAGCAACCAAGGCATTGGGCGGAGCAAGTGCAGAGACTGAATCTGCAGGTTCTCCAGCGGTGGCTGCTGGCCTCTCGGCAGCCTCCTTAGCAAGGGCCGCGGAGCCGATCCCAGCAGTCGAAGCTGCTGGCGATATGTTCCTCTCGCTTGAGTCAGCTGAATTGTCGGAGACCCTTCGGGAACACGAAACCAGTATGAGGGAGCTAAGAAGAATCATGCAGAGGGGCGCGACGTGAACCGGCCGATGAGTCGGCTTGGTACCTCGAACGCTATGTAGAAGAATCGCCATAAAAACCAATCACAGTCGTGATAGCCAAAATCTGTTCTGTTCCTGCTCGCCCCAGTAAATCAGAACCGCTATGTGACTCCTCAATGATAGTGACTCAGCAGTTTACTTGCAACAGGAAATATGAATCCGGGGTGTATCCTCACCGTATGAGGGAAGTCAGCGTGAACGGGCCTTCCTACAGCTATGGCAACGGCTTGGCCTCGGCAGGTCACGAGAAACGCAACGAGCGTCTTGTTGCGTTACTCGTTCAGGCCATAGTCCTACTGGTTGGACTTGACCTCACAGTAGCCAAAGGCTTTTCCGCAGCGTTTGTCGCCCTGATAGTTCTCACTCCGGTCTGGCTACCTGCGATACGGACCTATCGGTCAGTCATGCTGATCCTGATTCTGGCCCCTATTGCGCTTCTTGCCGGGTACTTGCTGAGCATGGTCTCCGCGAAAGATCACCTGGTAGATACGTCTCTTCAGTTGCGGTGGTCGGCGCTCATCTTGTCTGGCCTCGCCGCAATGATTGGACTTCTGTGGGCCCGCCGATTGGTGCCGTTGCATCGCGTCGTGCTGCTGCTTGGAATCGGTGCAGTAGCCCACGCCGTGTTGTTTACTGAAATGAGCTGGAAGTACGACCTGGTTGAGCCGCTCACATACGTAGTGCTTGGCTTGGTGGAACGATTCCGCAGCCGATTGATCCCGGCAGCCGTTGTTTTGGTCATGGGGCTAATCGGAGTGATCAACGAGGGCCGAAGCTTCTTTGCTTTCTGTGTCGTCGCAGCCATGGCCACTCTCTGGCAAATACGCCCACGCGGCGAGCGAACGGAGTCCAGCCCTTGGTACCCCGTCGTGCTGTTGGCGGGCAGTTGCGCCGCTGTCTACTGGAGCATCTCGACTCTGCTCACGAGGGGAGTATTCGGCACGACCCTGCAGGAGCGATCTGTTGAGCAGATCCAGTTGAGTGGTTCGCTTCTAGCCGGGGGTCGCCCTGAATGGGCTGCGACTCGGGAACTCATGAAGCAAAATCCCATGGGTTTCGGTACGGGGGTGGTACCGGGCTGGTCGGACCTTCAAGCCGGACGGGCTGGTCTGGCATCGATTAACATCGACGCCGGTGGCTACACCACGAACTATCTCTTTGGTGGTGGATTTGAGCTGCACTCGATTGTGTCGGATCTTTGGGTGACGTGCGGAATCGCTGGACTCGCTTTCGCAGCCGTGGTTATTTTCGCAATCCTACGAAGCTTGAGTTCCCAGATCGCTGCGCGCCAAGCCGCTACTTCGGTGCTGTTCGCGTGCTCGATCGCCCTATGGGCGTTGCTGTTCGGGCCCATCTTCAGTAACTGGATAGACGTGGGTGTGGCGCTGGGACTCGTGTTGATCTTGCGCAAGACTTCTGCAGATTCTGCTTCTGCTGACCAGAGCGACCAAGGAGCCGTTACCGCTAGCACGTAACCTGGGAATTGCCGACTGACACAAGCGGGAGCACGCGATACACCGTGCCACCCTCAGGGGTACTAATCACTTCGAGATTGACATATTGGCCGAGTTCATCTGGGGTGTAGAGATAGTCGCCCACAGCATCCTGGGACCAAGCCAAGTACGCGTAGTTGCACTGGACGCGGGTTAGGAACTCCTTGGAGATCGCTATGTTCGCGGTACCGCGCCGCTGAGATTTCTCGGGTGAACGTCGGATGGGTTCACGCTGCAGAACAGCCCAGATTCCTGCGGGCACGTTGCTGTAGAGGTCGGCGTCGGCCGGGAGGTCTCGCACGGCTGCGATGAACTCAGAGGATTTCCAAGAGGTGGCAGCGTACTCGGTACCCTCGCTCCCAGATCGCCGTGCGTCTGTCAGAGATACCACGCTTTGTCCGACGAGGAACACAGCAAAAACTACAGTTGCGATCCTTCGAACTCGTCGGCGGTGATCTTCGCCGAGAACCTCTGTCAAGCGATCGAAGGCAGTTGCCAGAAGTACGACGAGTGGTACGTAGATCGGAGACATCAGGCGCGATCCGATCGGATCGAAAGCGATGCTGAGCTGTGCGGCCCCCAGATAGCAACTGTAGACAGCGACTAAGCAGAGCAACGGTGCGAGGGAGTATCGCCCAGGCAGCAACGATTGTAAGTTTGCCCTCCGCTGTGGGCTCAGCAGAACCCAGGCTGCGATAAGGAGGCACGTACCGATAAGAGCCACACCGGCCGCTGCTTGCAATGGAATCGGTGTTGGCTTCGGTAGCACCCAGCGACCAAGGGTGGCGACGAACCTTTGCAAGGTGATGACTGGACCATCTGGAGATGGTGCACGCGGGCCGAGGTAGTTACCAGAGACCTTGTGGTTCCGCAGCATCCACAGCACTGGTGCGACAAGGGATAGAACGCAGAACGTCAGGGTTAGCTGAAGGGCTCCGGTCCAGCCCTTTGATCTGCGACCAAACAGAATCGCAATTGCGCCAGCTGGGATCAGCGCAATCCCGGCGTAGCGAAACATGATCCCAGCCCAGACCAGCAGCGCGGCGGGTGCAACTAGGGCAAGAGGACGGCCTCTTGCGGCGATGAGCTCCTCGAGCACCAGGATCAGAGCTAGACAGATGAGCACAAATATGCACTCAGTCAGCGCCATGCTGGCGAGTCCGAGCAAGGTTACGCTGACCGCTAGCAGCACTGTGGTGAGGATCACGACTCCGCGCGACCGCACATGCCTTCGCAACAGAGTAAAGCCGAGCCATACGGTCGCCGTCATCGACAGCGAGTTCAGAATCCTGATTGAGGACTGCGAACTGAGACCAATGAGGTCACCTGCGGCAATGATTGCTGGCAGCCCGGGTGGGAACATAGTCAGTTGGGTACCGTTGAAGGTTCGCAGGCCGTTTCCCGCTGCAAGATTGAGGCCCGCCGAGAAGTAGTTCACCGAATCTGCTCCAAGGCCCGCCCCCTGGGCCGTAGCGAGGAGCGTTGCAACGCCAGCGAATATCGCCGCCGTGACTCCTACGATTCGTTCCGTGTGCGGCCGATTCTCGGAGTTCTCGACAGCCGGTGCGACCTCCGCAGGGAATGAGATGCTGTTCGGTGAACGGCTGTCGGCCACGATTCTCCTCCCGCCCCGTGGAGCTCGCAGACGGCGGCGAGCCCCGGCCACTACCGTACAAGCTAGCCACGCTGCCGCTCGGATGAGCCCCACAAGGGCTGACGAGAATGCCACCTAGCGTGTACCTCAGGTTCCGACTCTTTGGTGCGCCCGACCACCGCAGGTGGTGCTGGGCTAGATCACCCAAAAGATTTTTTGAGTCCAAACCAAACCTTTCAGGCCGCTTCATCGTGTCTACGTGTTGAATGACTGTATTGGAATGGTCAGCAGATGGAGTCGAGGCTCAAGCGCGAGTCGCACCGAGTGACTTTGACGCGCTGTTTCTTGCTGGGTACGGCCGGCTTGTGCGATCAGTTTCGTATATCTGCGGAGATCCCGAAGTAGCTGCGGATTGTGTAGCAGACGCTTTTGAGCGAGCGTTTGTCAGATGGCGCAAGGTCGGACAATTAGATGATCCACTCGGTTGGGTACGACGGGTAGCAATTCACCGCGCTACTGACGTCCATCGCCGGCGGGTTCGCGGACGTCGAGCCGTGCTCAGGCTCGGGATGCGACCAGAACCGCCCAGCCGAATGGCGCAGCAGGTGTCCGACTCGATGCAATTCCATGACAGCGAGTTGGCCGCTGCAGTTGCAGAACTCAGTCAGCAACAGCGTGCCGTAGTGGTGCTGCACTACCTAGACGATATGTCTGTGATTGAGGTTTCAGCAGCGCTATCGCTCAGTGACGGAGCAGTGAAGTACCACCTACATCAGGCCCGGGCACGACTACGAAACATCCTGCAGCCACATGACCCAGACGCCCCCCATCAAGAAGGTGCACCATGAATCTTGAAGACCACTTTGATGATGAACTCCGAAACCGCTTTCAATCCTCTGAGTTTTCCCAAGATGGCGCTCAAAGCGACTTGGAGCAGTTGCAGCCTCGGTTTACTAGGGCTCGCCGCAACCGGCAGCTAGCGA
>CAMDAT010000117.1 GCA_945888825.1 Bifidobacterium breve
TCTCGGCTTGCGTGGGAAAGGTGGGGTCAGCAAGTTCGTCGATCATCAGACCCGGGTCGTAGAAAAATATCAAGTAGACCCAACCGCCCATCAGAGCGAGGATGGCAAATAGCGTTATGAAATAGGTGAACCGCCGGCGCTTAGGGGGCGCTTGTTGGTTCTCGGGTTCAGCGCCGACTGGCGGCGTGTTGCTTGAAGTGTCGGGGGGTTCCATGTGACAGGTATCTTGTCACCGCGTCTTGGACAGGGTGGTATCGCGACCGCTTAATCTCTTGGGCTGACTCGAGTCGTGCTGGGCGAAGAGGGCTTTCCCTCACCCACCACAGTGGTGGTTGAGGCTGCGGGAATCGTTGTTGTTGTTGTCGTCGTGGTTGTAGGCGGTGCGATTGATTCAATCCAGACTGAGGAGCCCGCACGCAGCTTGGACCCTGGTCGCGGACTCTGAGCGGTGACTGAACCTGCAGCCTCAGTGGCCGAAAAGACCGTCACACTTTCGGAGCTCAGACCCAGTTTCTCAAGCGCGCTCTTAGCAGCCGACAAGGCCATCCCCTCTAGGTCTGGCACCTCTACAAATGAATTCGCAGGTACAGGCGCCAGAACTGATGCGTTGGGAGCGGCAACGGTGGTGGTCGTGACCTCTGGGGGTACTGGTGCAATCAGAGGAAGTTCCGGCGTATCAGCCAGCGCACCTTTCATGAAACTGGCCCAGATACGGGCCGGATAGGTTCCGCCAAAGACCGTGATACGAGTGTTTGGGCTTGTCATCGATACCAAGGAGCGTTGCCCCGACTTGTTGGCCCGTGGTTCGGCAAACCCCACCCAAACTGCCGTCGCGAGTTGTGGCACGTACCCGCAAAACCAAGCGTCGGTGTTGTTCTGTGCTGATCCGGTCTTGCCCGCTGCTTCTCTGCCGATATTCGCCGCGGTTCCAGTGCCGCCCGCAATCACGCCCTGCAACGCAGTTGAGACCTGAGCGGCAACCGCTGGCTCAATCGCCTTGGATTGCGAATGAGCATGCTGATAGATAACCGAACCATCAGGACCGGTGATTTTTGTAACCACCGTTGGCGGTACGCGTACCCCGGCGTTTGCAAAGGTGGCGTAGACATCGGCCATATCTTCAACAGTGGTGTTGTTCGGCCCAAGCACCATTGCCGGCGTGGCAACAAGCTTGGTAGACACAATGCCAAGCTTCTTGGCCATCTCGTTGGTCTTCTCGGGCCCGACTGCTGGGTCCTGAATGACATTTGCAAAGCAGGTGTTTGAGGACACAACGGCGCAGTCACGCATCGTGCCTGATCCCAACCCGGCTCCGCCCTTTACGCTCCAGACACCACCGGGGATGTTGAATCGGGCGTTACTTGGTGATGCGAATTGCTTGCTTGCCGATACTCCAGCATCGAGCGCAGTGGCCATCACGATGGGCTTAAACGTGGACCCTGTCTGACGTCCTGAACCCATTGCAAGGTTGGACTGCCGGTAGGAGTGCGTTCCGAAGTAGTTGTACCCACCCACCATGGCTCTGACAAAGCCTGTGCCTGGCTCAATCGAGACCAATGCTGCATCGGGAATCTTTGGGTCTACGCCCTGACCGGGCAGCACCTCTGCGATTGAGGTTTCTGCCTGATTCTGCAAGTTGAGGTCAATCGTGGTGGTGATGCTGAGTCCGCCTCGCAGGAGCGCCTCTCGCCGGGCTCCGGGGGTCTTACCGAGAGCATCGGAGTCGTTCAGTAACCAGTCCTTGACTGCATCCACAAAGTGTGGGGCGGCGTAAGCAGCCTGCTCAGTCTGAGCTTGCAGCTCTGCTAACTCAACTGGAGTAGCGACTGCAGCTTCATATTGGGTAGCCGTGATGTACTGCTGATCTCGCATGCGCTTCAGCACCAGGTTCCGCCGCTTGAGTGCGCTGTCTGGGTCTGTACGAGGATTGTTCCGCGATGGTGCTTGGATGATCCCGGCGAGCATTGCTGCTTGATCAACCCGAAGCTGCTCCACGGGTATGCCGAAGTAACTCTGAGATGCGGCCTGCACCCCGTACGCTCCGTTGCCCAAGTAAATCGTGTTCAGGTACAACTCAAGAATCAGTTCTTTGGAGTAGTTCCGCTCGAGCGCCAACGCCAAGCTCGCTTCTTCTAGCTTGCGACCCAAGGTCTGTTCTGGAGTCAGGATGGCTAGCTTGACGTACTGCTGAGTGATGGTCGATCCGCCTTGGGATACTTCTCCCGAGGCTGAGTTCGAGCTGGCTGCTCTGGCCACGGCTCGTGGGTCAACACCTTTGTGTTCCCAGAATCTTGCGTCCTCAATAGCAACAACCGCATCTTGCAAAACGCTAGGGATTCGCTCGAGGGGAACCGAGGAGCGGTTCTCTTCTCGAAGCGTGGTGATGAGCGTTCCGTGCATATCGTAAATAGCAGAAGGCTCGGCATTCACTGGCAACAACACGGGCGCTGCTGAACGTGCCGATGAGCATGCAGAGGCAGTGACGGCGATGACCGTCAGCATCAGAATAAATGGCCGTGAGAAACGCACCCCACCATTGTTGTTGCAGTTGCCTCTGAAGCGGTGGCATTGGCCCCTGATTGCCAGAGGGAATCCTCAGAATGGGGGAGTCCCTGATTCGGCGGGGAGCCGAGTACGATTCGGCCCTGTTGTGGTGCCGCTGCCGGCCAACTCAGGTCGGTGATCTGCGTTCGGTGAAGTTGCCACAGTCTCTGCCATTGTCCTGGTCGTGATCGTTGGAGGTTGCTTGCTATGCCTACGGGAGCAGAACTGCTCGAGGAACTCCAGCTTCGGGGTTTGCTGCAGGATTCCACTGATGCTGATGCGCTTGCGAAGCGACTCGATGAGGGGCCGGTGGGTCTCTACTGCGGGTTTGACCCAACGGCTGACTCGCTCCACATTGGAAACCTGCAATCCATCATGCTGCTCCGGCGCTTTCAGCTTGCAGGGCACCGCCCGATAGCTCTAGTCGGGGGAGCCACCGGAATGATCGGAGATCCATCTGGTCGAAGCGATGAGCGACAGTTCCTCGATACAGCGGTGCTCGATGCAAACAGGGTCGCAATCGGTGCGCAACTCACTCAATTGTTGGACTTTACGCCCGGTGATTTCTGCGCCCGTCTCGTGGACAATCGCGATTGGACGGAGCGCCTCTCGGTGCTCGACTTCCTGCGAGATGTAGGCAAATACGCAACGATCAACACGATGTTGGCCAAAGAGTCCGTCAAGACCCGGTTGCAGCGGGAGTCAGGCATCTCGTTCACAGAGTTCTCGTACATGCTGCTACAGGCAAATGACTTCTTAGAACTGCATTCCCATCATGACTGTGACCTTCAGGTGGCAGGCTCGGACCAGTGGGGCAATATCACCGCTGGGGTAGACCTAGTCCGCCGTAGGACTGGTGATTCGGTTCACGGCCTAACAGCGCCGCTTATTGTCCGTGCGGACGGAACCAAATTCGGCAAGAGCGAGGGTGAGAACCTGTGGCTGTCCGCGGAACGGACGAGTCCATTCCGGCTGTATCAGTACTTGCTTAACCTGCCCGATGACGACGTTGAGCAGCTATTGCTGCGTCTGACCTTGCTGCCGGTGAACGAGTGCCAACAGATCGCTGCAGAGCATGCATCTGCACCAGGGGAGCGGCAGGGGCAGCGACGCCTGGCTCGTGAACTGTGCAGCTTGTTGCATGGTTCCTCTGTTATCGGCCCAATTGAGTCTGCCTCGGCTGTGCTCTTTGGCGCACCAATAGCGCAAGCCTCGAAGGAGGCCCTGTTGCTCCTGAGTGATGAGCTTCCCTCAACTCAGCTACTTGCAACTGACCTGCTCGGTGCTGACCCGCTGGATCTGTTGGTCAGCGTTGGCCTTGCAAAATCCAAGGGTGAAATACGCCGAAACCCTGCTGGCTACTACGTGAATCAGGTCTCTCTGCAGGCTCGAAGCGAAGGCGATCTTGACGCGATGCAGGGTTCGGACGTACTTCACGCTAAGTTCACCTTGTTGCAGAGAGGAAAGAACGCATACCACTTGTTGGTTGCGGACTGACTCAGTCTCTTGCGGTTTCAGGCGCTCCTTTGGGGGTGTCGGGCGTCACTCAGTACCGAGTTGACACCCTGAACCAGAGGGAGTAAGTTCTTATCTCGCCCCATACGGCTGGAAACAGCCGCTGGGAGCAACTATCGGAACCCCTAGCCATCGAGCTATGTTCCGGCTGCAGTCTCCCATTTGGGAGATCGGCGCTTCTTGACAACGGAAGACAGAATGCCAAATAGGCGAGTGCGGGCTGCCGTACGTTCGGAAGCGAACGTATGAGGCAGTTCCAAATCAATACATTTATAAGCACATAACGGACAATCGCTGTCGGGTTAAACCGATGGCAAAATGCCAGAACTGTGCCAGTTGGTATCAAATTCCTTTTTTGATACCGGCTCTTCGATTTGCGAGGCTCAGTCTTCTTCGGAAGATTGAGTGTCAAAGATCTCGATGGAGAGTTTGATCCTGGCTCAGGACGAACGCTGGCGGCGTGCCTAACACATGCAAGTCGAACGGGGTCCATGAGAGCTTGCTCTCGGAAGACCTAGTGGCGAACGGGTGAGTAACACGTGAGAAACCTGCCTTGGAGTGGGGAATAACTCGAGGAAACCCGAGCTAATACCGCATACCTTCTCTTGACCGCATGGTCAGTTGAAGAAAGAATTTCGCTCCAAGAGGGTCTCGCGGCCTATCAGTTTGTTGGTGGGGTAACGGCCTACCAAGACTACGACGGGTAGCTGGTTTGAGAGAACGATCAGCCACACTGGAACTGAGACACGGTCCAGACTCCTACGGGAGGCAGCAGTGGGGAATCTTGCGCAATGGGCGAAAGCCTGACGCAGCAACGCCGCGTGCGGGATGAAGGCCTTCGTGGTTGTAAACCGCTTTCAGCAGGGACGAAAATGACGGTACCTGCAGAAGAAGCCCCGGCTAACTACGTGCCAGCAGCCGCGGTAATACGTAGGGGGCAAGCGTTGTCCGGAATCATTGGGCGTAAAGAGCTCGTAGGCGGTTCAGTAAGTCAGGTGTGAAAGCTCCGAGCTCAACTCGGAGAGGCCACCTGATACTGCTGTGACTAGAATCCAGTAGGGGAGTGTGGAACTCCTGGTGTAGCGGTGAAATGCGCAGATATCAGGAAGAACACCAGCGGCGAAGGCGGCACTCTGGGCTGGAATTGACGCTGAGGAGCGAAAGTGTGGGTAGCAAACAGGATTAGATACCCTGGTAGTCCACACCGTAAACGTTGGGCACTAGGTGTGGGGAGGATCAACACTTTCCGTGCCGTAGCTAACGCATTAAGTGCCCCGCCTGGGGAGTACGGCCGCAAGGCTAAAACTCAAAGGAATTGACGGGGGCCCGCACAAGCGGCGGAGCATGTTGCTTAATTCGAGGCAACGCGAAGAACCTTACCTAGGTTGAACTACGCAGGAAAAGCTACAGAGATGTGGTGTCCTTCGGGGCCTGCGATAGGTGGTGCATGGCTGTCGTCAGCTCGTGTCGTGAGATGTTGGGTTAAGTCCCGCAACGAGCGCAACCCTTATCCTATGTTGCCAGCGCGTAATGGCGGGGACTCGTGGGAGACTGCCGGGGTCAACTCGGAGGAAGGTGGGGACGACGTCAAGTCATCATGCCCCTTATGTCTAGGGCTGCAAACATGCTACAATGGCTGGTCCAAAGGGCTGCAAGACCGCGAGGTTAAGCGAATCCCAAAAAGCCAGTCTCAGTTCGGATTGAAGTCTGCAACTCGACTTCATGAAGCTGGAGTCGCTAGTAATCCCGGATCAGCAACGCCGGGGTGAATACGTTCCCGGGCCTTGTACACACCGCCCGTCACACCACGAAAGTTGGCAACACCCGAAGTCAGTGGCCGAACCCCTCGGGGACGGAGCTGCCTAAGGTGGGGTTAGCGATTGGGGTGAAGTCGTAACAAGGTAGCCGTACCGGAAGGTGCGGCTGGATCACCTCCTTTCTAAGGAGTCCATTCCGCTCGGTTCATGAGACTTTCGTTTCATGTCGAGTCTGGACACCCAGTTGATGCACTCGTTTGGTGCCAGGAATCCTCAATTGCCAAGGGTGATTGAGTGCCAGGTACCCGTTCTGTCTTCCGTTGTGAAGGTGCGCCCTTGTCCCCCTGGGGACACTGACGCTTTGTCCCCCTAGGGGGACATTGCTGCTTTTGTCTCCTCCGGGAGACATTGTCGCGTGGCCTTCTAGGGCGAGCCCTGCTCGCCGGCGTTACTTGAGAATTTCATTGCGAGCACGAGCATCTTTGTATGCGAATACCCAAGTTATAAAGGGCCAACGGTGGATGCCTTGGCGACAGGAACCGATGAAGGACGTGGGAGGCTGCGAAAAGCTACGGGGAGGTGCCTACCAACCTTCGATCCGTAGATATCCGAATGGGGAAACCCCGCACCCGTCATGGGGTGTGACTCCCGCCTGAACACATAGGGCGGGTAGAGGGAACCACGGGAATTGAAACATCTCAGTACCGTGAGGAAAAGAAAACAAAAGTGATTCCGTCAGTAGCGGCGAGCGAACGCGGAACAGCCTAAACCGAACTGGTGTGATAGCCCTACGGCGTTGCCAGTTCGGGGTTGTGGGACATGGTAAAGGGCGCGTAGGCCCCTTACAGAGTTACAAAATTGCTAGATAGTGGAAGTGATTGGAAAGTCACGCCATAGAGGGTAACGGCCCCGTACACGAAATCTATGCAATCTCTGATCATTGCTCCCGAGTAACGCCGAATCCGAGAAAGTCGGCGTGAATCAGCGAGGACCACCTCGTAAGGCTAAATATTCCCTGTCGACCGATAGTGAACTAGTACCGTGAGGGAAAGGTGAAAAGTACCCCGGGAGGGGAGTGAAATAGTACCTGAAACCGTTGGTCTACAAGCAGTCAAAGCCGTCTTCGGGCGGCGATGGCGTGCCTTTTGAAGAATGAGCCAACGAGTTACGGTATGTGGCAAGGTTAACCCGTGAGGGGCAGCCGGAGCGAAAGCGAGTCTTAATAGGGCGTATAGTCGCATGCTGTAGACCCGAAGCCGGGTGATCTATCCATGGGCAGTGTGAAGCGAGGGTAAGACCTCGTGGAGGCGCGAACCGACCTAGGTTGAAAACTGGGCGGATGACCTGTGGATAGGGGTGAAAGGCCAAGCAAACCCGGTGATAGCTGGTTCTCCGCGAAATGCATTTAGGTGCAGCGTTGCGTGTTCATCCATGGAGGTAGAGCACTGGATGGGTTAGGGGGCCTACAAGCTTACCGACCCCAACCAAACTCCGAATGCCATGGATCCAGAGCGCAGCAGTGAGACCCCGGGGGATGAGCTTCGGGGTCGAGAGGGAAACAGCCCAGACCGTCGGCTAAGGTCCCAAAATTCAGACTAAGTGGTAAACGATGTGAGATCGCAAAGACAGCCAGGAGGTTGGCTCAGAAGCAGCCACCCTTAAAAGAGTGCGTAACAGCTCACTGGTCGAGTGGTCTTGCGCGGACAATGTAACGGGGCTCAAGTCTGATACCGAAGCCACGGGTGCGTATTTATACGCGCGGTAGCGGAGCGTCGATCTCGCTGAGAAGCGGCAGGGTAACCGGTCGTGGAGCGTGGTCGAGTGAGAATGTTGGCATGAGTAGCGAAAGAGGGGTGAGAAGCCCCTCCGCCGAAAGTCCAAGGGTTCCTGGGGAAGGCTAATCCACCCAGGGTAAGTCGGGAGCTAAGGCGAGGCCGAGAGGCGTAGTCGATGCACAACTGGTTGATATTCCAGTACCACTACAAGCGCGCCAATTCCAATTTCAGGTTGCTAAGGGGCTGACCGGGCGTTTACGCCTGACTCGAACCGACCCACCAGAAGGAGGAAAGCCGTAGGGGGACGCAGGAAGGTAGATGAACCCGGGCGATGGTTGTCCCGGGGTAAGCGTGTAGGGCGAGGTCTAGGCAAATCCGGACCTCATGAAGCCTGAGACGTGATACGGACCCGATTCAGGGGAAGTCATTGATCCTATGCTGCCTAGAAAAGCCCAGCGGTGAGTTCTTGTGGTGCCCGTACCCCAAACCAACACAGGTGGACAGGTAGAGAATACCAAGGTGATTGAGATAACTCTGGTTAAGGAACTCGGCAAAATGCCTCCGTAACTTCGGGAGAAGGAGGACCTCGTGATGGTGACGGCACTTGCTGCCCGAGCTTGAAGAGGTGGCACAAAATTGTGGGGAGCGACTGTTTACTAAAAACACAGCAGCGTGCTAAGCCGTAAGGCGCTGTATACGCTGTGACGCCTGCCCGGTGCTGGAAGGTTACGGGGAAGGGTTAGTCTTCGGACGAAGCTCTGAACCTAAGCCCCAGTAAACGGCGGCCGTAACTATAACGGTCCTAAGGTAGCGAAATTCCTTGTCGGGTAAGTTCCGACCTGCACGAATGGCGTAACGACT
>CAMDAT010000118.1 GCA_945888825.1 Bifidobacterium breve
CAGGGATTGATGTGCAACTCACTCGGCGCGCCGAGCTGATCCCAAACTTGATCGAGACTGTGCGTGGCTACATGGGCCACGAGCGTGACACGCTCGAGGCGGTCACCAAGGCAAGAACTGATGCTCAAACGGCCAGCACCATTGGCCAAAAATCTGCTGCCGACGGCGAGATGCGCCAAGCGCTAGCGAACGTGTTTGCCGTTGCTGAGGGGTACCCCGACCTGAAAGCTTCGGCCAATTTTCAGCAGTTGCAGGGTGAACTCGGCCGCACCGAAGACCTGCTGGCATTTGCTCGGCAGTATTACAACGATGCCTGCGCAACACTCAACCGCAGTCTGGTGACCATTCCGTGGTCGTTTCTTGCCGGCATGTCTGGTGTCGAGAAGGGCGTGTTTTATGACGCTCCAGATGCCAATACAGCGCCGCCGCAGGTCTCGTTCTAGAGCCGGTGCAGATCTAGCGATCTTCGCTAGACACAAGCTCAGTTACTCGGCGTAAACAGTGATGGTGTGCCAACCCGTTGCGCCATCGGGTGCGACAGGGGCGAGTTGGTCGGTTTGAGTTGCGCCTTCGCCATCGGTTGCCCGCACGGCAATTTTGTGTTCCCCGCTGTTGGGCGTCCAGTCCAGCTTCCACTGCCGCCAGGTTGTTTTCTGATATTCCTGACCCAAGGTGGCTTCTTGCCACTCGCCGTTATCGATGCGGACCTCTACCTTCGAGATACCCCGGATCGGCGCCCAAGCGACTCCGGCAATCGGCACTTTGGTTCCGGCGGTGACTCTGCTGCCATTGCGCGGTGTGTCGATCCGGGACTGGGTCTTGATAGGCCCCTCTACTGACCATCCACGAGGAATCCAATAGCCTTCGAAGTCCTCAAACGTGGTGAGCTCAATCTGGCTCAACCACTTGGTTGCAGACACGTAGCCGTATACCCCTGGAACGATGAGTCGTGCAGGAAAGCCGTGCTTTGCGGGGAGCGGTTCGCCGTTCATTGCAATGGCAACCAGTGCATCTCTGCCGTCGAGCAGAGCCGTTGGAAAGCCAGCAGTAAAGCCATCCACCGAGCGGCCAACGATCTGGTCTGCGGTGGCCGAAACTCCGGCTTCTTTGAGCAGGTCATCAAGCCTGCATCCCAGCCATCGTGCTGTTCCAATGAGGTCGCCGCCAACCTCATTCGAGACACAGGCAATGGTGATGTCTGCCTCGACCATCGGCCGCTCAAGAAGTTGTTCGTAGCTCAGTGTGATGGGGGTACTGACCTGACCCATGACTTCTAGGGTCCACGTTGAGGGGTCAACCCGGGGGACAGTAAGGGCAGTGTCAATACGGTAGAACTCGCTCGTGGGGGTAAAGAACGGGGATACGTCTGCAACGCCGAGTTCCACTGCTGCTGGTGGATCAGCGAGTGCGTTGGTCGGCCGAGGTAAAACAATCTTGAGGCGCTCAGCTGCTGCTACACCTTGGCTGCGAAGCCAGCGAGCTGCACCGCCGATAACCACTGCTCCGGCAGTCACCCCGGCAGCCGTTCCCAGAAACTGCCGACGGTTGGGAACCTTGAGCAGCATCGACTGGGCTGGCGGAGTTTGAGCAGGCGGAGTTTGGGCTGGCGGAGTTTGGGCTGGCAGAGTTTGGGCAGGTTGGGATTGGGCTTGCTCCCCAGCAAAGTCAAGATTGCCGCGATGCATGAGGAGAGCGAGTGTTCCACCGGCTACCAGTCCTCCGACCAGAGAGGGAAGCGGTGCCAATACCCCCGAACTGCCTCGGCCCAAAGAGGCCAGCATTCCCACTGCAGTAAAGATGCCGATGCCGATCAGCCCAAAGCGAATTCCTCGGCGCACTGCGAGTATGCCGAGCGCTGCCGCGCCCACTGCGAGCAGCAGAGCGACCGTGCCGAGCAGAACAGCCTTGTCGTTTGTTCCAAAGGTTTCGATTGCCCAGGTCTTGAGCCACCTTGGAACGTTGTCAACAACTCGATTACCAACGCTCACAACTGGTGACTCGAGTGAGGTCCAAATGCTTGCCAGCAATTCGCCGATGGCTAGGCCTGCTGCGGCCGAGGCGAGTCCGGCAATGGCTCCAATCCACCAAGGAGAGCGAGTGGGGGAGTCTTGGGCTTGGCGACTCAGGGTATCGGTCTGCGAACTCACGCGTGAAGCCTTACACACACCGGGCACCAGTTAGGGGTCGCCGGGCCCGGGGGACTGAGCCAGACTGTTGAATATGAATGCGTCGGTTGGAAATCACACATTGGGAGCTACAGGAGTCTGGAGCGCTGCGCTGCGTTACGGAGATGTAGCAGCAGCAGCCGAAGCGGCGGCAGAACTGGAGTCGCTGGGCTACGGGGCACTGTGGGTTCCCGATGTCGGCGGTGACCTCTTTGGTGCACTCGAGAATCTGCTCGAGGCAACTTCGACCGCGACGATCGCTACAGGAATCCTGAACCTGTGGATGCATACCCCCGAAGAAACTGCTGCTCGATACAACGAGTTTGTGTCTGGGTTCGGTGAGCGCTTGATGTTGGGAATCGGGGTAAGCCATGCACCCCTAGCCAACATGTTGAAAGAGGGCCAGTATAAAAAGCCGTTGGCCCGAACGACTGAGTACCTTGACCGACTCGATGAGGCCGATCCTGCGGTCCCGGTGCAGCACCGCATGTTGGCAGCGCTTGGACCAAAGATGCTGGAGCTTGCTAAGGATCGCACGGCCGGTTCACACCCGTACTTGGTTACCCCCGAGCACACGGCCAGAGTTCGCGATGCTCTCGGCTCAGATCGGTTGGTGGCACCCGAGCAGGCTGTGGTGTTAGAGCGTGACCCCGAGCGGGCGCGCTTTCTTGGCCGGACGCACCTAGCTGGCTATCTCAACTTGCCGAACTACTCCAACAACTGGAAACGCATCGGGTTTACTGACGAGGACTTGTACGAGGGCGGTAGTAACCGCTTGGTGGATGCTCTCGTTGCCTGGGGTGATGAAGAAGCCATCTTGGCTCGAGTGCAACAACATCGCGAGGCTGGCGCAGATCATGTGTGTGTGCAGGTGCTCACTGATGATCTGTTAGTTCCGGCTACGGCAGAACTGCGCAGGCTCGCCCCCGCTCTTATTGGTTAAGTAGGACAGCGAGGCGCGCTGCAATTTCTTCGAGCACCGGCGCGTCGCTATCAGGTCGCTTGGGTGACAGCGGGTGGGTGTGTGCCGACTCCACCAGGCTCTGAGCTTGCAAGAATATCGCTGCATCGTGACGGTATCCGGGGACCGGAGGCCGAAAGGCAAACTGCCCCAGGTACTGCAACAGATCGTTGAGTTCCCAAAATCTTGCAGTGTCTCCGGTTTCCCATGCAGCATCACGAGCTGCGAAACCGGCGGGTGAAAAAGTCGATAGCCCGAGCAGATAATCGCTGCCGTAGATCACCATGTCGATCGCCAGATCGTTGCCAGTCATCATCTGAAAATCTGGGCGCACTCGTTTGCAGAGCTCGAGGCGTTCCCATTCCAAGTCGCGCCGCAGCGAACTGTGCTTGAGGCCAACGACTGCGTTAATACCGAGCAGACCCTCGAACATTTCAGCCGAATAGATTCTGCCCGCAGGGTGAAACATCGGCCCTAGTTCGAACCCCAAAAACGCATCAACTTCGGTGGCCACTAACTCGTGCGCCCCAAGTACCTCGGGCTCGGACAGCCCAGACATGCCGTGACTCGGAAACAAAATCGGAACAGCGCCTGACGCGGCAACAGCAACGCTCTGCGCAAGCAGCGCATCCGGGTTGAAAGCGTCCCCCGGTTGGTCATCAAGGTGGACTCCTGCAATGAACTTCACTCCAAAGCTCTTGGTCAGAGTGAGTACCTGGCTGCGTTCCGCAGCCGTTAGGTACGGTCCGAAACCCGTATCCATATTGACTGCCGGTGCGAGCCCAGCCTGAACAGTGCGCTCAAGATGCTGCTCGAACTCGGCCCAAGAGATCGAACCATCCTCGTTGACCGTCATCAGCACTGCCGAGGCACCGCTGATCTTTCGGTTTGGAACAATGGCGGGTGCTCCAGTCATGTTGCGCTCGATTCGGTCGACGTGTCAGTTGGATCGGCCGCCGCATCTGACCCCGCATCTAGCCCCGCATCTGGCGCCGGGTTGCGAGCCTGTTTGGTGTCTCGCTTAATGCGAGCCAACTCAACCCGTTCGGGGCGTTGTTTATAGAACTCGTCAAGTGGCCAACATCCAGAGATCAGCCCATGGCGAGGCGCAGTAGTGCAATCGCTAAATGTTCGACACACGTGTTTGCGGTCGAGCGTCTCTCCCGCCAGCACCATCGCAGGCAACTGCGGAAGGCTCAGGGTCATTCGCCCAAGCCCGATCATCTGCATCCATCCTTCTGCCACTAGGGCCTGAGCAACCTGAGGCAAAAACTCTTGCAAGTAGGTCAGGCCCGATCCCACTACTAACAACTCGGGGTGAGCCTCGGTTAGCTCACGGGTGACCTGCTGCATCTGCCAAACATCAATCAGTGGATCCCTGGGCGGCTGGTACCCATCCGAAGGAGGGAAGTAGGCGGGCCGCTGCACATGAGGGCAGTAGTAGGGACTACCCGCAGTCATACACAACATGGTCACGCCGAGCTCGACAAGCAGATCACAGAACATGTGAGTCTCTGTCAGGTCGATTCCAAGGCCGGTACCGTCCCCGCCAAACGCATAGGGGTACGGCGCAGTCGACTCGGGAATTCCGGTGCCATCTGGGCCTGCCATATGCGGAACGATGTCGAAGGCAGATAGCCGCACACCTACTCGCAACTCAGGTGCTTCAGAGCGGATCCCCATGAGTACATCTCTAAGGAATTTTGTGCGGCCCTCAAAGGATCCTCCGTGAGGACCCGGACGATCAACAGCCGAGAGCAACTCATGTAACAAGTAGCCGTGGCAATGCTTGACGTCCACAAAGTCAAAACCCGCATTTTGTGCAACGACTGCTGCGGCCACAAAAGCATCGACTAACTCATCAAGATCCTGGTCGGTCAGAACTACGCAGTTCTCTTCGCCCACTCGCTTATCGAGCAGCGGGTGACGGTAGGCAACTAAGGGTGCAGCCTGACCGAGCGGTCGAGCCCAGCGACCCGAATGCGTAAGTTGCAGGCCAACCATCGGAGCCGCCGGCGGGGGGTTCCCCTCAGCGCCGGATTGGCTATGAGCCTGGAGCAGGGTTTCCCGCAAACCTGCAAGGTCCTCCACACTGTTTGGTCCGATCGTGAGCTGATGCGGGTTAGCCCGCCCAGCAGCGGTGACTGCAACGGCTTCCCCGCCCCAGATCAGCCCGGCACCCGAACTGCCAAACCGCTGCCAGCGGCGATGAACTAACTCTGTTGGCCTGCCGTCTTCGGTGCCATCCCAGCCCTCCATGGGCAGAACTGCAAAGCGGTTCTCAAACTGCCAGCCGGCATGCTCAAGCGGGGTTGCAAGGGCGCCTTGGGCTGAGACTTGATCTGCGATTGGTAGCTCGCAGTCAAGTTCACGCAGGCGGCTGCGCAGAGCGTCGGCATCTTCAAGGCGGCGAATTTGTGGAAAGGATCTACTCATAACGCGAACAGCATGACACTACCGATGCCTTCGCGCACTGACTGCAGCGGGCAGAATAGAGAGATGTCGCTGACGGGTGTTGTGGTAGGTGCTGGGGATCGCGGGTATGACGCGTATGCAACGTTGTTACTTGAGGAGCCTGCGCTAGGAAAGATCGTGGCCGTGGCCGACCCTGATGATGGTCGCCGAAAGAGGTTTGCAAAGCGCTACAGCCTGAGCGCTGCCGACTGCTTGCCCGGGTGGGAAGAACTCTTCGAGGGTCCGCGCCGCGCTGATTACGCAATCATCGCCACGGGTGACACGCACCATGTTGAGCCCACGATTGCGGCACTTCAAGCCGGCTATCACGTGCTTCTTGAAAAGCCGATGGCCTTAGACGAAGCCGATTGTGCGCGAATTGTTGATGCTGCAGAGGCTGCAGATCGCGTCGTGGCGGTCTGTCACGTCTATCGGTATTCGAACCTGTTTGCGCGCTTGCAGGAGGTGATTCAGTCAGGCGCTCTCGGCGATCTAGTCACGATTCAACTGTCTGAGAATGTTGCTTTCTGGCATTACGCACACTCGTATGTTCGTGGCCACACTCGCAGCAGCAAGGTTCCGTGGCTGCTGCAGAAGTCCTGTCACGATTTAGATTTGCTCACCTGGCTTGCCGGGTCGCCCGCAGAATCGGTGGCCTCGTTTATCCGTCCTACCGAACTGCGCGAAGAGAATGCACCTGAGGGTGCGCCCGAGTACTGCATCGAGGGCTGCCCGCATTCGCAGACCTGTCCCTATGACGCAGTCGCGACCTACAAAGACCTGACTCCTGTGCTCGGCGACCTTGCCATGGCGAAGCGGCCGGTTGGGCTGGGCCCTGGAGCATCGCTGCTCAAGGCGATTCGACCCAAGGTCATGGAATCCAACATCCCTGTGGTTTCTAAAAAGTTCGAGTGGTGGCGGTGGCCGGTTGCCGCAGTCACTGATGATCACACTCCCGAGGGACTCGATACAGCCTTGCGAACGACTCGCTGGGGGCGCTGCGCGTATCGAGTGGGCGACAATGATCAGCCCTCAAGCCAGACAGTCTCGATCCAGTTCCAAAACGGAGTGCTGGCAAACTTCACTCTGCAGTCAACCTCGTATCGCACGATGCGTGTCGTAAGAGTTGACGGAACCAAAGGCTCCGCCTGGGGAGAACTCCACTCTTTGGACGGTTGGCTGAACGTTTCGGACCACAAATCTGGCAGCACTCGCAAAGAACGAATCCCAACAGCGTATGACGGCCACGGTGGCGGTGAGCGACCATTGTTTAGAGAGTTCCTGACTGCTGTGGCCACGGGAATTCCCTCGACGGTCTCTGCCAAAGTGAGCGCCGAGAGCCACCGCATCGCGTTTGCGGCAATGGAATCAGCAGCAACTCAGCAAGTGATCAATCTGGGTACAAAGCCTGATGTAGTTCAACCGCAAGCTCAGGAGTAAACCCACCCGTAGCAGAGAAGGTCACACTCCCATCGGACTGCACAACCAGCACTGTAATTGTCGAACGATCGACAATCCCAAGCGGTCCTGTGAGTTTAGAGACGACACCGTAGACAGTCATGGTGCGCCGCAGGATAATCGGATCTTTAATTACGGCAGCCATACGGCCGTCAATCAAGTTGCGAGCTGGAGCAAAGATCTGACTGATGGTTGGAATCTCATAAAACTGCAGCTCTGGGTCTGATTCACTCTGTTGCTCAAGCCACGGGACCCACGAGTCAACGGCAGGCTGATCCTCACGTTCAAAGGCAATGATCACAACGTTGCGTTGCCCGGCGAAAGCATTTGGCAGGTTCACTCCAAGGCCCTCAAGGTTACGAGCCGAAATATTCGGAAACTGTCGCTCAGAAGTCACTCCTCTACCCTACGCACTGCAGCGCCCATTTCTGCTCTCACCCTCAATGTGCGCGGAATCAAGAACTGCGCAACGATACATAGGATGGAGTACCAGACGACGGTAGAGATTCAGGCTCACCCCGAGTTGGTTTGGCGAGTGCTGATGGACATTGTTGCTTGGCCAAAGTGGACTGACTCGGTGACTTGGCTTGCTCGTGTCGAGGACAAACCGCTTGCCGAGGGCAGTGAGGTTCAGATCAAGCAGCCAAAGCTAAAAGCAGCGGTCTGGACGGTTTCTGCTCTGGTCCCCGCTCGGAGCTTTTCGTGGACAAACTCCGGGGCTGGAGTCACCACCGAGGTGGACCACGAGCTCGTGCCGACTACTTCAGGGACCACGGTCACGTTGCGAGTCAGGCAGTCAGGTGCGCTGGCAGGAGTATCTGGATTCATTGGAGGGTCAGCCACCCGCCGTTCTATCGATATGCAAGCAGCGGGGCTCCTCGCTCACTGTGAATCTGAACCGGATGCTGAGGCGAATTCCAACTGCCTATGACGGCCACGGTGGAGGCGAGCGACCGCTGTTCAGAGAGTTCCTGACTTCTGTGGCTTCGGGAATTCCCTCGACGATTTCTGCCAAAGTGAGCGCCGAGAGCCACCGCATTGCATTTGCCGCCATGGAATCAGCAGCCACTTAAAAGGTTGCGGAATTAGGCGCATCGCCTGCTCCTTTACCCCCTCAGGCAGCGGACGATCCAGGCGCCCATTGAGCCAGTATCAGGTGTAGCTCGACGCCACCAAAAGTGTCGGACGGTTCGGGCGAAAATATTTGCTAGACAAAGCTTCTCGTATAGTCCACCATCGACAGTATGAAAAAGGCGAAAGTTAACTTCAAGGCCGCTCTGCGGGTGGTAGCACTCACCCTCGGAGCATCTTTGATGCTGCTCGGAGTAACCCAAAATGTTTCTGCGACTCCGGGT
>CAMDAT010000119.1 GCA_945888825.1 Bifidobacterium breve
TCGCCGAAGACAAACGAGTACTGCTGGGATTTGCTCCGAATTGTGGACAGTTCTTTCGACTGGGAACAGATGCTGCCGCGAGTGCTCGGCCCGATTGAATCCGCTGGCGAGTGGAACGAAATTCTGGTTGCCCCCGGGACGGGCGACAACATGGCAGCGGCACTCGGCCTTGGCTTAGAGCCGGGCGAGGTTGTCATCTCTTTGGGAACCTCGGGCACTGTTTTTTGCGTGTCTCACCATGCCAGCAGTGACGACTCAGGTGCTGTGGCTGGGTTTGCCGATGCGACAGGAAAGTTTTTGCCGCTGGTATGTACTCAGAATGCCACCAAGGTCACCGACACCATCGCTCGCCTCTGCGGGTTGGACCTTGCTGCCCTAGACGCTGCAGCGCTGGCATGCCCTGCCGGTGCGGGCGGGCTCACACTGCTGCCCTACTTTGATGGCGAGCGCACACCGAATCGTCCCACCGCAACGGGACAGATGAACGGACTGCGGACTGATACCTCGGTGAGCCAGTTAGCTAGGGCCGCATTTGAGGGCGTGATCTGCGGATTGCTCGACGGCCTAGATGAGCTTTCACAACATGCTGATACTTCTGGGCGAATGTTGCTTGTTGGAGGTGGAGCCCACTCCCTGGCTTACCGACAGGTGCTGGCCGACTTGACCGGACGCGAGATCATCACGAGCGATATAGATCAGGCAGTAGCCATGGGTGCATGCGTCCAGGCGGCAGCAACTTTGCTTGGCCGCGACCCGGCCGAGCTTCGATCGGACTGGTTGGTTGGGACCGAGCACATCACCCTGCCCGACCCTGCAGCGGCCAGCAAGAGCGAAGAAATCCGATCTCGTTATCAGCAGCTCAGAGACTCTTAGGCCGAACCCGCTGCAACTGGCTCTTGTTCGGGCTCCCCGGGTGGGTCGTGGAGTTCACCAGGTGGCAGGCGTGATGCAGCGAGCAATCCGAACAGAATAAAGATCGCAGCAATTCCGACTGTCAGGCGCATGGCGCTAACAAATGCATCATCCGCTGCTGCTACTACAGCCTCGCTACCGGGCGTGGCCCGAAGCTCTGTTATTGCGCCGCCACCTGTTGAGCGCACTGCTTGCGAAATCTGGTCAGCCTGTTCAGCTGTGACGCCCGGAACCTGTGAGACCTGATCTTTGGTAAACGCTCCAAGGCCAACTGCGAGGACTGCACCAAGAATGGCAATCCCAAGCGCCGAGCCAATCTGCCGGCTAGTGCTTTGAGTTCCTGATCCTTGGCCGCTCTCTGCAAGTGGCACATCAGCAAGGCTCGCACCGGTGAGTTGCGCCGTAGCAAAGCCGATTCCGATGCCGTAGGTAAAGAGCAAGGGAATGATCTCGGTCCCAGTATCTGGCTGAACAACCAGCGCTATGCCAGCAACACTGACCGCCTCAAACATCATGCCAACCATGACAACAAATCTGGAACCCTTCTTCTGAGCCAGCTTGGCAACAAGTGGTGTTGCCAAAAATGCTCCAGCAGCAATGAAGGCTAGGTAGACACCAGATTTGATTGGAGTAAACCCGAGCACATTCTGCAGGTACAGCGGAAGAACGAAGACCAAACCAAACTCGCCCAGACTGACGATGAGTGCAGTGGTGTTCCCCCAGCGGAAGGACTTGAGCCCAAACAGTGAGAGGTCGAGAACTACCACTTTGTCTGCCTTGTTACGGCCCCGCTCAATGATCACAAAGGCCGTTAGGCATGCCACCGAGAAAAGAAACGCTACGGGCACAATGCTGACAGGTGCGTCGGCAGGCCAAGTCAGCGCACCGAATGAGAATGGTGCAGTGGGTTGAATCCAGCCGTACTGCTGACCCTCGATCATGGCAAATACAAGCGCTGCCAATCCGGCCCCGATCAGGACCGAGCCTGCGGGGTCTGCGCCGCGTCGCGCTGAAGCGTCTTTGGTTTCGGGAACAAAGAAGATCGACAGCACTAGCACCAGCAGGCCGATGGGCAAGTTGATATAGAACACCCATCGCCAACTGTGATAGGTCGTCAGCCAGCCACCTAGTAGTGGGCCAATAGCTGCCATGCCGCCGATGACTGAACCCCAGACGGCAAACGCTATTGCGCGTGACTTGCCAGTAAAGAGCGTGTTCACTGAGGACAGGGTGGTGGGCAGGATGATCGCAGCGCCGATCCCCTGGAAGAGTCTGGCCAAAATGAGTTGCGAGGCCGAGTCAGATTGCCCAGCGAACATGCTTGCCCCGACGAATATCACGATGCCGGTGAGGAAGAGCAGTTTGCGTCCCCTGATGTCCGCGAGGCGACCAAAGTTGATCAGCAGCGCCGCGAAAACCAGCGCATAGATCGTATTGACCCACTCCGCATCGGCGAAGGTCATATCCAGATCTTTGATCATGCTCGGCAAAGCGACATTCACCACCGTGCCATCCACGATGATCATGGCAACGCCAAGCGAAAGCAGCGCTAGAGCTCCCCACGGGCTCTTTGCCTGCGGCTCTGCAACTGCACCGTCAGCGTCGGAGGGTTCTGTGGCACCGATGTCGGCACTCACGCTGACTTGACCAAAGTTTGACGATGTTGAGGCACGGCCGACAGTCTGGCACCCTTACGGCACGCAACTGCTCATTAAGGCTCGTATGCGCCCGGGTGGCCTGCGCTGACTCGAGCTCTGCCACTCCGATCTGTTGCGAAGCTTGGCGTCGAGACCATGGAAACGCCAGCCGGAGCATCCGCCCAAGACCAAGCCGTAATCGTCTGAGCGAATCGAGTCTGAAGCGCTGAGCCGAGGGCGGGTGTCCACACTCCGTGAAGTGGGTCAGCGAGGCTGGGCTCGAGCGTGTTGACTGCGTTTGCTGAGCGCACTTGCGAGTCCGAGCATGTGGGGTTGCTATCAGCACAGCCCTCTCCAAATCCCATCGACATTGCGCTGCCGCCGTTCCAGATGACGTTGCCAAAGATCCGCAGGTCATCGTCAGCCTTTGCCGGGGATGGCGCACCCGAGCCTGCGGGCGGTGTGGTGGGACCGGCCACTGCGAAGTGTTGCCAAGCAGTCACGAATGGTGCGGGGTTGTAGATGACATTGTTGGCAAAGGTCACGTGCTTGTTTGGGATGTATTGACCACCTTCATCAGCAGTTCCCCAACCGCCAGCGCTGCGATGCGCAGCACAGGTCACCGTGTCACCGTCGCAACCTCGACTTCCGTGAACGAATTCCACCGCATGGCTTCGTGACCCGATTCGGTACAAGGTGTTGTATGCCATCACGATGTTGTAACCGCCGTTCACTCCAAGGCCGGCACCCTCGGTGTCGTGAATCACGTTGTTGGTCACTGCAATCCCATAGGCCTCGTATCGCAGCCAAGGTGCTTGCATGAACTCAAACCCTGTGCCCTGCCCGGCAGTAAACCCGCCTGTGCCGCAGTTGTAGATCTCATTGCCATCAACCGTGATTGCCGAGCTTCCGCCTTTGGCGTAGGCGCACCAATCAATCGCGTCGTGAATCTTGTTTCCACGAATGTGCCCCTCATGAACTGCTACAAAATCGATTGCATTGTCATCGGCTCCGCCAATATCTGAATCTTCAATGTAGATATGGTCAGACTGATTCACCTTGATGGTTTCGTGGGCGCCCGTGCCACCCCAAAGTCGGCTATTGCGGATCAAGACGTAGCTGCATTGCTCACAATGAAACGCGTCTCCGTTGCGGTCAATTTCTAGATCAATCAGATACAGGTGCCGCGTTGAGAACACATTGAGATCCCCCGTCAAGCGAGCAGTACCGCGGCCTTGAGCCGCTTGGATGATGACCGGCGATTGACTCGTGCCCCAGCGGTACTCCATATAGTTCGGCAGGAGGGCTGCAGGGTACGTGCCGGGTTGCAACAAGATCCGGTAACCCTGGGTGAGCGTTGTTTGTGCCGGTACTCGCCTCCATGCCTCGCTGACAGATCGCAGAGCCTGATCAGCGGATGCGCCAGTTGCTGAATCATTGCCACTACCCGGATCCACCCAGAGACTGATCAGTGCTGCGTTGCTCATGACAAACCGACCGGAGGCTGCATCAACCGGAGAGGGAGCGCCCGCTGCTGGCGGTTGGGTTGCTGGTGGCTGGGTTGCTGGCGGTTGGGTTGCTGGCGGCTGGGTTGCGGGTGGTTGGGTGGCTGGCGGTTGGGTGGCTGTTGGCTGGGACTGTTGCGGTGGGCTTGGACTCGCTGTGCATGAGAACCCAAGCAGCGCAGTCACCCCGAGCAGTGCCAACAGCAGGGACCCTGAGCGTCTTATTCGCAAAAGTTTCAAATCTCTCATCCTGACCAGTCCGATCCTCATCTCAGAAGTTTGAGTATCGACAGCTTGGGCGAAAAGCTGAAGGAGCGGCGATAGCCAGATGTTTCGGAGTTAGGCGTTTTTGGGAAGCTCCGAGAACGGAACCCCCTTGGTGTCTCCGGGTTCTTTGCCGAGTCCGAGTACGCGCTCGCCAATGATGTTCTTCTGAATCTGGTCGGTACCGCCGTAAATCGGCGGGGCTTGTGCCCAGAGCGCAATGCTCGTCACAATCTGTCCGAATGGGTTGCCGGTGGCCTCATCGTTGGCTGCGCGATCTTCGTCACGGTAGGCATGCAGCATTCCGGCAGGACCAATGATGCGGAGTCCGATATCTCGTGTCAGCCGCATGATGTCGCTCATCGCTAGCTTGGAAAGATTGCCAAACCCGGGGATGTCTTGGCCGGCCTTCTTTGCAGCTTTGAGGCGCAGGTTATTGAACTTGCCCAGTTCGCCCAGAGTATGCAGCTTCATGAGGTCTTGGCGGATGGTGGGATCTTGAATCGCCCCATTGCCCTTTGCCAGGTCGATCATCAGTTTTGCTCCACCGCCGCCGAGCGGAGAAGCGCTCGCACCCGAAGCAGCTGTGCGCTTCTTCTTGGGTGCGGACGCAAAATCTCCGGCCCGTTTGGTGAGGAAGCCACCAATGGTTCCCGGCGTTGCCGCTCCGCCGCCGGCCGATCCGCCACCGCTGCCCAAACCTGAGCGCTCATGCATGAGCGTGGTATTCGCTACCGCCCATCCGTTGCCACGGCCTCCGATGATTGCGTCGTTCCCGACGTGAGCATCAGAAAGAAACACTTCGTTAAACAGTGCATGGCCGGTCATCTCGACCAGCGGCCGAACGTCAACCTCGCTCTGATGCATATCCATGGCAAACCAGGTGATGCCCTGATGCTTTGGTTGTTCTGGATCGGTTCTTGCAATCAGCATGCCAAGATCGGCAACTGACCCGAATGAGGTCCAAACCTTCTGTCCATGAATCGTCCACTGATCACCGTCGAGGTCTGCTTTACATGTCAGACCCGCAAGATCAGAGCCTGCGCCTGGCTCGCTGAAGAGCTGACACCAAGCCTTTGTTCCTGTCACGATGTCTCGCACGTACAGGTCAATCTGTTCCTGCGTTCCGTGGGTGGCAATTGTGGGTGCAGCAAGCAGAAGACCAAGGCCGCCTGGCGCGCCGAGGGCACCAAAGTCTGTTATCTCGTTTTGCACACGGACAGAGTCATTGCGAGACAGCGCCTTGCCGTAAGCATGAGTAGGCAATCCGGGAGCTGACCATCCAGCTAGGCCGAGCAGCTGCCACCACTGTTCAACCGTCAGCTCTGGGTCCCAATTCTCGCTCAACCAAGTTCGGAGTTCATCCACTAGCTCATCCTGCGCTGCTCCAGCGTTGGTAGGTACAGCACTAGTAGGTACAGCTTCGGTCGTGTCACTCACTGGATGCCTCTTCTCGCCAATTGTTGACTAGTTCTATCTACAAGAATGACCCGGCTCAGCCGTTTGGGCAAGAAGCGACTGGAACTGCCCAAGTCTTGAAGCCAGACCGCCCCAGAAACGGCTGCAATAAAACCGCGTCAGGACGAATCACCTAGGCGCTCACTATACGCGCCAGCCTGGTTGGCAGATTGAACTCCTGCAAAAAGGCGCTCCCGCCAAGGGCATTTGGGCAATGATTAGCCGCTATGTCTGACGCTTCTGCCCCGCCATCGAATATGAGCAGCCAAACCGAGGATCAGCCTCACACGCCGATCACCAAGTGGCTGTTCCTAGTTGGCGGAGTCATCCTGACTGCCGGGTTGCTCTTTGGCTATGACCAAGGGGTCATCTCGGGCGCCCTGGTCGGAATCGAAAAGTCCTTCACGGTCTCCACCTTTATGGTGGAAATCATTACCAGCTGGGTGACGCTCGGCGCACTAGTTGGTGCTCTCGTAGCGGGCGTTTTATCGGACAAGGTCGGCCGAAAAAAGGCCGTGCTTCTTGCAGCAGTGCTGTTCACATTCGGAGCACTTGTCGAGGCCTTCGCACCGGGAGCTTGGGTGTTGGTAGCCGGCAGACTCATCGTTGGATTCGGCGTGGGCGTGGCCTCCGTTGCTGCCCCCTTGTATGCAGCAGAAATGGCTCCCACTCGCCTTCGCGGACGGTTTGTTTCTGGCTACCAGTTCGGCATCACGTTTGGAATCTTTCTTGCGTACTTGATCGATGAGCTTCTCTCGAGCGGAGATCGCTGGCGCCTGATGCTGGGTATTTCGGCTGTGCCCGCTGTGCTGCTGATCGTGCTAATTCTGCCCTCGAGTGATACCCCTAGATGGTTCTTAACAAAGGGCCGACGCGCTGATGCCGAATCCGCCCTTGAACGAATTCGGCCAGATGACACCGCCCAAGCCATGGCGGAACTCGAAGCGAGCGTGGAGGGTGAAACGGAACAGGCAGGCTGGGCCGAAGTCTTTAGCCGAACTTGGCGACGCCCACTCACCATTGGAATCGGGCTTGCAGTCTTTCAACAAGTCACTGGCATCAACGCAATCATCTATTACGCCAACAAGATCTTTGCCGCAGCCGGGTTCATTACTCCGCAAGGCCAAACTGCTGCGACTACGTGGGCCATTGGCGCAGTCAATGTCTTGGCCACGCTGATTGCCGTTGCATTCGTAGATAAACTTGGACGTAAGCCACTGCTCTTGGCTGGGCTCGTGGGCATGTCGGTCAGCTTGGCAGTGGTTGGAGTTTGTTTCTGGTTCATCAATCGGAGCGGCCCGACCACTACGGGCGGCCCGAGCGATGCCGGGCTGATCACCCTGGTTGCGCTCGTGGTCTACATCGCGTCATTCGCGTTCTCGCTCGGACCTGTGGTCTGGACCGTGATTAACGAAATCTTCCCGAGGAACATTCGTGGCAGGGGTGTGTCCATTGCAACTGCCGCCAACTGGGGCAGCGCTTGGCTGGTCAGTCAGTTCTTCTTGAGCTTGGTCGACACCATTGGCGAGTCGGGCACCTTCATGTTGTTTGCAGCGCTCAGCGTGGTTGCCTTCATCTGGATCTTGAAGGTCTTGCCCGAGACTCGCGGCCGCTCACTCGAAGACATCGAGCAGATGTGGCTGGACGAACCGGGTCAGGCAGCGAGTCCGGCTAGCTGAGCGAGTAAGTCAACTGACCGGAGCCGAGCCTCAAGAGTCGGCGAGGAGTGAGCAACGATCAGCTCATCTGCGTGTGCATGCTTGGCGAACTCGTGCAGATACTCCCCCACTTGCTCGGGTGACCCGCATGCCGTGTAGCGCATCATGGATGTGATCTGTCGGCCCTGAGGCGATGCAATCAAGGCATCGGCATCTTCATCGCTCAGCTCCAGGTCCGGCACAAGAAAACGAGCAACCCGAAGTCTGGTCGCCTGCAGGAGCTGTTCTGCTGCGGCAGATTCTGTGTCGGCAACAACCGCATTGACTGCGGCGATCACGTACGGGGCGCCGAGCTGAGCAGAAGGCTGAAACTCGTCTCGGTAGATAGCAACGGCTTGAAGTAGCGCCGCTGGAGCAAAGTGCGAGGCGAACGCAAAGGGAAGCCCGAGTGCCGCTGCGAGACGAGCACCAAACAATGAAGATCCCAGAATGTAGAGCGGCACGTTCGTTCCCTGGCCGGGCGTTGCCGCAACCCCTTCAACGATGCTGTGCTCGCTCAGGAATCCCTGCAACTCGAGAACATCTTGCGGGAATCGCTCGGATGCTCTGGCATCTGCGCGCATGGCACGCGCTGCGGCTTGGTCACTGCCCGGCGCACGGCCGAGGCCAAGATCAATACGTCCAGGATGCAGCGTTGCCAGCGTGCCGAACTGCTCTGCGATGCTGAGCGGCGAGTGATTCGGAAGCATCACCCCTCCAGCGCCAAGACGGATTCGATTTGTCTGCGTTGC
>CAMDAT010000120.1 GCA_945888825.1 Bifidobacterium breve
GGCGCATTTTGTAATTACCTCTTTGGCCTGTTCCGCACTGACCCCGAGTCTGAGCGTCATAAGGGAATGACGTACTTCATGGTTCCCCTCGAGGGAGATGGGGTAACTGTCCGGGGGTTTGGTCGCCTTGATGGCGATGAGGGTTTCGCTGAGGTGTTCTTTGACGATCTGTTCATCCCTGACGATGACGGCACGGCCGAGACGATGGTGCGCGGTGGAATCCTTGGTGAGGTCAATCAAGGTTGGGGTGTTGCGATGGCGACAACCTCATCTGAGCGAGGACTCACCCTGCGCTCACCGGGGCGTTTTCAGGCAACGGCAACTCGACTTGTTGAACTTGCCCGTGAGCAAGTTGGCAATGGCCTGAGTCAGCAGATGGCTGATGCCGTGGCCGACGCATGGATGGACGCCGAGGCCTACTCACTCTTTACCCTGTCTGATGTAACTGGGGTAGTTGAGGGCAAGCCAATGGGAGCGCGATCCTCGTATAACAAGATTTTTTGGTCCGAACTCGATGTCCGCCTGCATGAGGTTGCCCTTGATCTGCTGGGGGCTGAGGCAGAGCTGGATGGCCCTTGGATGAAGGGGTATCAGTTTGCGCTTTCAGGGCCGATCTATGCCGGGACCAATGAGATTCAACGAAACATCGTGGCGGAGCGAGTACTCGGCCTACCCCGCAAGTAATGAGCACAGCAGTAATGAGCACAGCATTCATCAGCACAGCAGTCATGAGCACAGCAGTCATGAGCACAGCATTCGTCAGCACAGCTAGAGCAACTAGAGAGAAGTCGGTAGGTAGATGAGATTCGCATTGACAGAAGATCAAGTTGAGTTTCGTGCCGTGGTCCGGGGCTTACTCGCAGATACCTGCGGCCCGGATGAACTGCGTGCCGCCTGGCCTGACGCAGAAACTGCGGGTGGCGGGCCCGGTGGCGGGAATGGCCGAGTACCGGGTGCATGGTCGGCGCTTGCAGAGATGGGAGTGCTCGGCATCATGGTTCCCGAGGCCCAAGGTGGCCTAGCTATGACCGAGGAGGATCTAGTCCCTTTGCTTCTCGAGGCTGGCTGGGCTGGGCTACCGGACCCTCTAGCTGCAACCGCTGGAGTTGCAGTCACCTTGTTGCGGCATGCTTCGAGTTCAGAGCCTCGAGCAGGTGAGCTTTTGGCGCAGATTGCTGCAGGCGAGATCAGCTTGGGATGTGTGTTTCTTGCTGGTCGAGTGGCTGTTTCAAACTTTGTTCCTGCAGCAACTTCGCTCGATCAGATCTTGTTGTGCCTAGACGATTCGGTGCATCTGGTTGATCCAGCTTCGCTTCAACTTGAGCGAGTGCAGTCGGTGGACGGTGCAAGGGACCTGTTTCACTTTGTTGTGCCCGCCGAGATGGGTGAGTCAACGGCTTTGCTCACGGGTGCCGCAGCACAGGCAGCAACTCTGGCGGCTTTTGATTTCGCAGCTCTTGGTGCTGCAGCAGAACTGATTGGTTTATCGCGACGCATGCTCGAAATGACGATTTTGTATGCAACTGAGCGTAAGCAGTTTGGAGTGCAGATCGGCAGTTTTCAGGCAGTGAAGCATCACCTCACAAATGCCAGTTTGGCTGTCGAGTTTGCAGAGCCACTCGTCCTGCGAGCGGCCAACTCGTTGGCTTTGGGTAACCCGCAGGCATCTCTGCATGTTTCTATGGCTAAGGCCAAGGCTTCTGCTGCGGCCAAGGGTGCAGCGGCAGCCTCACTGCAGGTTCACGGCGCCATTGGCTACACCGTTGAATACGACCTTCACTTGTACATGAAGCGATCATGGGCGTTAGCTGGCGAGTTTGGCGATGTTGAGTTCCATCGTCGCCGAGTGAGCGCCGAACTACTTGCCAAGTAGACCTTCCAGATAGGCCATCTTGCCGAATCGACCATATAGAGTCCGGCAGGAGTTCCGGGGGAATGTTCGCAAAGCCGAGGAGGCATCTAGTGAAGAGTTCAACGTTTCGGCCGCTAGTTATCATTGCGTGCCTAGCAGCCGTTTCTGTCATGGCCGCAGGGTGTTCGAGTAACAAAGATGACGCAGCGAGTTCTTCAACGACGACTACCGAGAAGCCAGTTGCACCGCTCGCTGGCCCGCCCGAGCCGACCAAAGTTGCTACCCCAGCAGTAGAGGGGCCGATTACCACGGGTGCCGGAACGGTAATTCTTGGCCCACCAAAGTTTGATCTCACGACGGTTGGCTATACCCAAGAAGAGTTCTTTATTTCTGGTGACGCAACCTCGTATACCTCGGCACAGCCGCTTACCGAGAATGGCGAGTGGTCGGCTACACCTGACACCTCGGCTCCGTATACCAGCCGCATTGTGGTTCGTCGTCCGGCGAATGAGGCAGACTTTGACGGCACCGTTGTGGTTGAGTGGCTCAACGTTTCTGGTGGTCTCGATGCTGATCCGGACTGGACCTATACCCATACCGAGATCATTCGCTCGGGTTCAGCTTGGGTTGGCGTATCGGCTCAGCGGGTTGGGATCTATGGCGGCGGCAGTTCGCTGGGGGCTTCGCTGGCACTGAAGAACGCTGACGCTGTTCGTTATGAACCACTGGTGCATCCGGGTGATGACTACAGCTACGACATCTTTAGCCAAGCTGGTGCAGCAGTTTGGTTTGATGCTCAGAAGGTCCTTGGCGGGTTTGAGCCCACAACGGTGCTCGCAGCAGGGGAGTCACAATCAGCGTTCCGCCTGACGACCTATGTCAATGCCGTAGCTCCGCTAGCCGATGTCTATGACGGGTACCTCGTGCATAGCCGTGCTGCAAAGGGTGCGCCGTTAGCAACGGAGCCAGCAACCCCTGTGCCGGCCCCCGACCCAACCCTGTCTCGAACCGATCTCAAAGTTCCCGTGCTGGTGTTTTCTTCCGAAACTGATCTCGTGGGAGCCGGGCTCGGATATGCGCGGGCCCGTCAGCCTGACACTGCCTTCTTTGCAGGGTGGGAAGTTCCCGGAACTGCCCATGCCGATGCCTACAGTTTGGGAATCGGAGACAAAGATGATGGTTCGGGTGTGGCCGATGCTGAGCTCTTCGCAGCGATGAGCACACCGCCGGCATCGGTGTACTTCGGCATCATTAACTGTTCAAGCCCAATCAATGCCGGGCCGCATACCTATGTGGTCCGCTCAGCGCTAGCGGCGCTTCGTACCTGGGCTATCACCGGTCAGGCACCGGCGGCGATGCCACAGCTAGATCTGGATACTGCGCAGACCAACTATGTGCGCAACGAGTTCGGTATTGCCGAAGGAGGTATTCGCACACCTCAGGTTGATGTGCCGATTGCGACCCTGTCTGGTTTGGGTCAAGAGGGCCAGAGTTTTTGTGGTCTCTTCGGAACCACCGTTCCCTTTACTGCTGAGCAGCTAGCTGCTCAGTACCCTGACCATCAGAGCTTTGTAACGGCTTGGAATACTTCGCTTGATGCCTCGGTCAAAGCAGGAGCGATTCTTCAAGATGATGCAGATCAGTTGCGAACTGTTGCTGCGAACTCTGCCATTGGCGGCTAGCCGCCAGCTTGGCTGTGGCTAGTGAGCAGCTAGGACTGATTATAAAAAGTTGATTGAGCGAGTTGGAACGCAAGAGTTGCGCGCCTGGAGTCGCCAGCTTGTTGCCACAGGTCACCGCATTCTTCCCAGTGCTCGGCCGCCGAGTCTGCATCGCCGCGCCGCGCAGCGCTCGTCGCATTGCGACCGGCAGTAATGGCTTCTCGGATCAGGTCTAGCTGCCTGGGTTGGCCAGTGAGAACTGACTTCTCTACGACCTCAAACTCAATGCTTTCTTCATCGAGGTCTGGAGGAATGAGTAGGTCTGCGCTGAGCAGCAGCCCATTGGGAAGAAGCGGGGCCGAGGCCAGCAGTAGGAACCCTTCTTTTCGCAGAGCGCGAACCCATTGACCAGAATGAGCGGAACTGACTGACACCCGAAAAAGGCCAGAGGGCAGTTGTTCATCCTTGCGGTAATCCTCGGGTACCTGAGGTGGGATTGCCACTGTCCGCTCGTGCCGCATGAGCGCAGGTTCAGGCCTGACTGACCTCAACGGTGCAGCGGCCTGGTCGTCGTCCTCGTAATCATTTGCGGAAGCATCGAATAACGAATATGCAACGGACATGTCCAATACTGCGGCGGGTGGCTCAGAACGCTGCAGGCCATCTCGTCTACGAAGGAGGAGATCAAGGGTGAACTTCAGTTCGGGGAACTGGTTTGAAACACTTAATAGGTTGCCAATTGCAGACTGCAGTAACTGATCCGGACCTTCGCTCAGCTCAGTCAACTCCTCGCGGCTGACCTGAGGAGCAAGATCTGCAATTGCCGAAACCACTTGTGTCTGGAACGGCCGAAAGATCTGCACGGAGCTTCTGGTGTCTAGCTGTACTAGGAACTCAGCACCCGCTAACAGCCGTTCGAGTGGTTCGAGTCGGGTATCGCCAAGGAAATCTGCAGTGCGAACAAGATTGCCCACTTCGGCAGCTGCTCGACTGGTGGATCCCTTGCGGCTTCCGCTACCGCGCTGGATGCTTCCCGCAGATCCGAAGGCCCTGGCGTACTCTGCCTTCTGGCCGTACAGGTCTTGATCATCGGGTGGTGTTTCGTAGAAGAACTCATCAGCGGAGAGCATCTTGGGTGCTTGTGACCCCAGCTCGATCCAATCGATGGCCTCGGCCATGCGCTGCTCGCCGATCAAATGCAAGAGGAGTTCGGATCCCGCAATCGATCCGGTCAGGCTGATTTGCACGAGTTGCGCTGGTTGAAGATGATCCACCTCGAGAATGGTTCCATCGGGGTATTCAATGAGCGATGAGCCAGCAGGGCCAGAGAGCGTGCCCATAAATGCGATTGGGGAGTCCTCCTCAGCATGTAGTGAGAGCCGTTGTGGGTAGACCGAATTAGGCATGAGCCGCACCTTTTTGAGTTTGCAGTGTCTTGGCTTGCTGACTGAGGGCAACTGCGGCCCTCGCCTCCTCGACCCGTTGAATCACTTGAGCTATATAGCGGGCGCGCTTTCTGCGAAGGGCGTTATCGCTACCTGCTCCACGGGGTGGAAACAGCTCACGTTGGCCAGAAATCCACAGGGCTGTCCAACATCGTGCCTGAGCCTCTGTGGAACCCGCCGCAGGTGAGGGGAGTTCGCTTAGGTTCTCGGCGCACTCTGGATGCATGAGCAGGGTGTAGTAGCTAAGAGCCGCCGAGGTGAGCCACGGGTCTTCTCTGCCGAGGCTTTCAAGCTCGCTGCGAACGAGTAGCTCGAAATTCTTGCCCCTGTCGCGAGGTGGGGCGATCTGTTCAAGATCCTCGGGGAGTTCAGTTGTCTGCCCCCGTTTGATCTTGCTGATGTGGTTGTGCAGAGCAGTCCTGGCATAGGCCACGGGAGTATCAAGCTCTTTGGGTGGTGGCTTGGTCAGATACGTCCACAGGTTGATTGCCACTTCTTGGACCACATCTTGGGCTGGTTCTTGCGCCGCAGTAATACCCGCCTTCTTCAGCAGTCCGTGGGCATACATCTCAGCAGCAGAGGTGTTACCGGTGCCGCCTTCGCTGAGCCAGTCAATGGCTGCCTGACCTGAACTGGATAACGCTGTTCCTTCTCCCATCGGACAAGTATGGCAACAAGGTGTGACAGTAAAGGCGAAAAGTCACATCCTTTCCTCCGCTGACTCATAGGGATGGAGAGGGCACATTCCTTGAGCAAGTAGCACAAGGATTTTGCCAGCAGAGGGAAGAATTATGAACACCGACAGCAACGCCGCCAGCAATTCTGCGAGCCCTACCGATGCAACTTCGATTCCCGAGGTGCACATCTACGTCTTGTTGGACCGCTCAGGGTCAATGCAGAGCATCGCAAGCGATGTCGTCGGCGGATTTAACCGGTTGCTCGCAGATCAGCAGGCCGATGGCGCCGATGCTCGCATGACACTGGTGCAGTTTGATTCGAACGACCCTCAAGAGGTGATTGCTGATGCAATCCCGATCGCAGAGATGGTGGGACTCGATGCCAGCACCTTTGTGCCGCGGGGTGGGACACCGTTGCTTGACGCCACCGGTCGGCTCATGGCAACGGCCACTGCCCGGGTTGTACAGCGAACTGCTGACAGCCTGCCCGCAGAAGAGATTCTTTTTGTCAGTATCACTGATGGCCATGAGAATTGCAGTGGCGAGCAGACACTCGCCTCTATCAAGCAACTCGTTGATGCTCATTCGGCTGCTGGCTGGACCTTTGTATTCCAGAGTGCGGCCCTGGATGTGTACAGCGAGGCATCCTCAATGGGCATGGATCAGCGCTCCACGCAATCTTGGGTCGGCGATTCGGCAGGTACCGGTAGGGCGTTCGACTCGCTGTCTGCCTCGACCCGCTCGCATCGCCGCAAGGTGCGTAACTCTGAGTTTTTCGATAAGGGCGACTTCTTCGAGGGAGAAAAGCCCGCTGAAGATGACCGCACTGATCGCGAGTGAGGCGATCCAGATTGTCGACACTGTCTACAGCTCCAATCTGTTTACAGGGTCAATCTGAATACAGCGCCAATCTGCGCAAAGATGGAAGCAGGAAAATGGAGAGGGATGTAGATGAGCGAGTTTGAATTTGAGTGCGAGATTGACCTGACTGAGTGGGAGGCAATCACTCAGAAAGTTCTTCCATTCTGCGCTGATGATGAGCGCTTTGGCTCGGGCTCGCTGGTGTTGAGGTCCAGCGACTCCACTCGCACCTGGTGGTCAACCGATGGCCGGGTGGTGGCAAAGCTAGAAGTCGGTTCCGCAGAGCGTGATTTTCTCTGGACAGTTTCCCCACGCCTCCTTGCGGCATGGCCGCTGGCCGCTGGCGGAACAGGCTCTGCAAAGATTTGCGTGACTGATCGAGAGTCCTCCAACTTGATCAGTATCCGTGGTGCCGGCGGCTCGTTTACGCTTCCGTGGCGTGAGCTGAGGTACCCGGGGTTGGCCACGCTGGTCGAGGAGTACGACCAAGTAGAGGGCGCAACTGCGGTAGTTGAAGCTGAGGGTTTTTATCACTTCGCAAAGCTGATCAAGACTGCACCTGGCGGACCGTTTCTTGACGAGGATCGAACGGTCCCACCGTGTCGGCTGAGTATCGGCGATGGTTCGATCACTGCAGAGGTGGATTGGCAGGAACTGGGCGCAAATTGCCATTCCTTGAATGCTGAGACCACGGGCGAATCAGTCGTTTATTGCAGTCCAGTGTGGCTGTATTCGGTTATCGAGGCACTCGAACCAGGAGAGGTCACTGTGCTCCTTCCCTTCGAGTCAAGCGATGGTGTGGAAAGGCCGATTCGGCTCCAGCAGGGTGCCTTGACCGTCTATCTACACGCAGCCGGATTCGAGATCCCTCTGGAACATTGGCAGGTCAACACTGTTGAGCCTGTGCTTGCGGAATGCTTCGGGTCCGATGTGTTAGTCGTTGATGAGAGCGGCGACTACGCACTCTCTGAGTATGGGGCGCCGGTGTATGCACGCGTGCTGCAAGGTGATCCAACCAGGCTTTGCATCTTTGCCACTGTGGTTGAGGGCATTGAGCAGACTCCCGAACTCTTGGCTGAAATTAATGATCTCAACAAGGGCTACGGATTTGTGAAGCTGCTTTGGCAGGATGGCGAAGTCTTAGTTGCTGGCGATCTTGTTGCAGAGACGATCGACGTGGCAGAGGTTCAGGCGCTCTACGAACGAGTGCGCTTTGTGGCGAGCGAAATTTCGCCCACGATTGCAGCAGTGCACGGCGGAGTTGCAGCAGAGCCGATTGAGGTAGCGCGATGGGATGCCTACACCAGGACTGCCGTCTTTGCTGAGGTTACCCAAGGTCTCTTTCTTGATCTTTCCGGCCCCGACGCGGTTGAGGAATGGCCGTTTGTTGGCCCGGTCCATGCATTAACTGCATGGAACCCCTTTGGCCGGCGTCAGGGTGAAATGCTGAATCAACTCAAGACTTCTCACCTTGCCAGCCGCCTGATTTTCGCCGGCGGCTCAGTGGTGCGGTCGGACGGCCGCAGCTTCGAGGGTGACTATCGGGAGGACGGCCTAGTCGTTTGGGGCCTCGAAACCGAAGCAGTCCGCCGCATAGCATCTGAGTTCAGGCAAGAAGCCGTGTTTCGCATTGATGCAGACAACCTTGAAG
>CAMDAT010000121.1 GCA_945888825.1 Bifidobacterium breve
AGCGGGCTGATAAGCGACCCATGCTCGCTGATCTTCGCGAGTCCGGCTGCTTGATCGCCGAGACTCGGGTGTTACGTGCAGACACAAATCTCGAGGTCACCCTGGGGGAGTTGCTCGAATCAGGGGCAGCCGAGGTTCCCGTTTGGAGCTTGAATGATGAGTACAAGATGGTGCCCGCCACCATGACTCATGCGTTCCCGAGTGGCACAAAACAGGCATTTCGTTTGCGCCTAGCTTCGGGTAGAGAGGTCACCGCAACAGCAAACCACCCGTTCCGGACCATACAGGGCTGGGTTCGATTGGATGAGTTGTCAGTTGGAACTCGGATTGCGACTCCTCGCCGCCTTGGTGCACCCGAACAGCTTCTGTCGGTCCCCGCAGATCAGCTTGGGCAGTTCGCAGAAAGTTCGAAATCAGCTGGAGCAGTCGACCCTGCAGTGTTCACACTCCCCGATGCTCAGCTAGCAGTGGTGTTGGCTGATTTGTTCGGATCGATTGGATCTCTGGGCCTTGGAGAACTCCGCGGGCGCCCACTCGTCAGACTCACTGCTACGAGCAGCAACAGGCAATTGATAGATGACCTGCAGTTGCTGTTGTTGCGCTTCGGGATTCTGAGCCGCATCACGAATATTGGGCCAAACAAGCCGCGCTGGCGACTGTGGATTCATGGTGCTGAGCATCAGCATCGCTTTTTGAGCCAAATCGGGGTGTCTGGTGACCGAGGGGCTTGCACAGCAGATGCGATTCAAGCCCTGAGCTCGGTCACTTCAAACCCCAACGTTGACACGATTCCAGCAGAGGTGCGTGACCTCATCGTCGAGGAACTGCATCGTGCAGAGATGACGCTGCGGCAGCTAGCAGAAGCGCTTGGCGAGCAATACTGCGGGGGGTACCTACTGGGAACCGAATCACGCCCGCGGTGCTCAAGCAGGGCCCGCCTTGAACGGATTGCTCAAGCAACGGATTCCAAACCACTCGCAGCGCTCGCAGAATCAGAGGTGTTTTGGGATGAGGTTGTTGAGGTCACCTCAGTAGGGGAGCGTCAGGTGTATGACGCCACCGTGCTTGGGACGCATAACTTTGTTGCCAATGGAGTGATTGTGCACAACTCGATCGAACAGGATGCAGATGTTGTGATGTTCCTGTACCGAGACGAGGTCTACAACGCTGATTCGGGCGATAAGGACACAGCAGAGGTCATTGTGTCGAAGCACCGCTCAGGCCCTACTGGTACTACGAGACTGGTGTTCTTGGACTACTGCACGCTGTTTACGAATATGGCTCGCGAGGGCTGAGTCTGACCAGCGGCCCTGCGGTGAGCGATACTTGAGACTCCCTGCACAGGCAAGTTTGTTAAGAGAGATCACGATGACGCTGATAGTTCGCGACCTAACTGTCGAGATCGAGAATAAAACCATCGTGACCGGCACCTCGTTCGAGGTTCGCGCAGGCGACAAGGTTGGCCTTGTTGGCCGCAATGGTGCCGGTAAGACCACGTTGTTTAGAGTCTTAGGCGGAGCTACCGAAGCAATCTCGGGCTCCGTCACTCGATCACCTGCAACTGGCTACCTCTCCCAAGACCCGCGTAGTGACCACACTCCGCCCGACACCGGATCCTTGATGCACGTGTTATCTGGCCGTGGTCTTGATGAGGCTATGGAGCGCATTGAGAAGATGACGGTCGCTCTCGAAGCTGACCCATCTACAGAAAATATTGAGCAGTTCTCGGCTGCCCATGAGCATTTCGAATCACTTGGTGGCTATTCAGCGGAGTCTGAGGCCCGAAAGATTGCTGATGGCCTCGGGCTGAAACCCGATCGGCTGGACCTTCATATCGGGGCTCTTTCTGGAGGTGAGCGCCGCCGGTTGGAACTCACGCGAATTCTGTTTGCCGGCAGCGAACTACTCCTGCTCGACGAGCCCACCAACCACCTTGACGCAGATGCCCGGGACTGGTTGTTGAACTACATGCGCGCCTATCGTGGCGCCCTCATCGTGATTAGCCATGACCTGGGCCTGTTAGATGACGCCATTACTCGGGTGATCCATCTTGACCGTGAGGCCGAGGATGCTGCTGGATCGATTGTCGAATATCGCGGCTCGTACACGAAATACCTCGTTGCTCGAGAGGTAGAAGAGGAGCGGGTTGGCAAACTCGTAAATCGCCAGGAAAAAGAGATCACCCGGCTGTCTCAACGAGCAAATTCAATGCGAGGGCAAACGGCAAAGCGAGCGAAGGTGGCCAAGAATCTGGACGCTCGGGCTGCTCGTATTGAGGCCGAGAAAATAACCGGACCAGAAAAGCGTCGTGTGATCGCAGTGCGGCTGCCCACCCCGCCAGAGTCAGACCGACAGGTCATTGAGGCGAAAGACCTGACAAAAAGTTTTGGCGCAGTCAGGGTCTTTTCTGATGTCTGCTTTGATGCTGGCCGCGGTGAGCGTCTGATGATCATGGGGCTCAATGGCGCAGGCAAGACCACGCTGTTGAAGCTTCTTGCCGATCAGGCTGTCGCTGATTCTGGAAGAGTCCGCATTGGCGGTCGAACCAGCATGGGTTATTACGCTCAGGAGCACGAAGGGATTGAGGACGGAAAATCGCTGCTTGATCACATGCGCCTGTCGGCTTCAATTGGCGATCAGGAACTGCGCGGCGTCATGGGGATGTTTGGTCTCTCGGGAGATAAGGCGTTTCAGGATGCAGCAACCCTGTCAGGTGGCGAAAAAACCAAACTTGCTCTCGCGCAACTCGTGGTTGGCGGTCACAACTTGCTGCTGTTAGATGAGCCCACAAACAACTTGGATCCCATGTCTCGAACTGCTGTTGGCCAGGCGTTTTCGCAGTGGCCCGGCACCATTATTTTGGTCAGCCATGACCCGGAATTTGTGCGGGCTTTGCAGCCTGATCGGGTACTCATGATGCCCGAGGGGCAGCTTGATCACTTTGATGAGTCCATGCTCGAACTGGTGGAGCTTGCCTAAGTGAGTTGGCCCGAGCGTCTCGGTGAGCAGTTCCTCCTGCTGGCGTTGAGCCTTTTGGTCGGGCTGCTAGCCGGGCTTTCGTCAGCAGCGTTCTTGCTGACCCTTGAGTGGGCAACCGATACACGACTCTCGCACCCGGGGCTGCTCTTCGGCCTTCCAGTAGCGGGTCTGGTCATCGGCCTTGTGTACCACTATGGCGGCGGACGCTCTGCAGAGGGAAACAATCTGATTATCGATGAGATCCATGACCCGCAGGCTTGGGTGCCGCGGCGGATGGCTCCGATGGTCTTTGTTGGAACGGTGATGACACAACTCTTTGGTGGCTCCGCAGGTCGAGAAGGCGCAGCTATTCAGATGAGCGGCAGTCTGACCGACTGGGCCTCGCGAACGCTACGCATCAGCCCAGACCATCGGAGAATTTTGCTCGTGGCTGCAATTTCGGCGGGGTTTGGCGCCGTGTTTGGAGTCCCGCTAGCAGGCGCCGTGTTTGGCCTAGAGGTTCAACGCAAAACAGGCAAGCATCTGAAAGCAGTGGTGCCGTGTTTGGTGGCCTCTGTAACTGGGAGTGCGATCGTCACGTGGCTTGGGGTCACCCATACGCTCACTCCCGATCTTGGCAATATTGAGCTGTCATTCAGTGTGCTGCTGAAGGTGACTCTTGCGGCCGTGGCCTTTGGGCTTATTGGTACGGTTTTTTCGGTCACAGTGCACCTGATCAAGTTGATATTTGCGCGACTGCTGAGTTGGTTTCCGGCCCGGCCATTCTTTGGCGGGTTGGTTGTCATTGCACTGAGTTTGTTGTGGGACACCCGCATTTACAACGGGCTTTCGATTGGACTGATCGAGCAGAGTTTGTTCGGTGGTCCAGTGCCCACTTGGGCTTTCGCAGCCAAGTTGCTGCTCACTGCAGTCACCCTTGGATCTGGTTTTGTCGGTGGGGAAGTGACGCCGCTGTTTGTGATGGGGGCCACGTTGGGCGCAAGTTTGGCTCTACTGCTGGATCTTCCCGTCCCGTTCTTAGCGGCTCTGGGATTTGTAGCGGTTTTTGCTGGTGCTGCAAATGCTCCAATTGCCTGCACCATCATGGGTCTCGAGCTCTTCGGAGTGGGTGCGGCCCCGTACTTCCTCCTGGCTTGCTTTGTTTCCTTTGCTTGGTCCTCTCACCGCGGCCTATACAGCGCCGGCGAGTCTTCATCTAGGTCCTTGTATCTGCCCTGGTGCGTTCAGGCTTTCCGTCCTCAGAGGGTGGTTGCGAATATACCCTAGGGGGGTATAGAATAATTAGCGTGACTGATCGAGTGAGCGAGAAACCCCACGAGATTCAACTCCACATCACCGGGATGACCTGCGCCTCTTGTGCGGCCCATGTCGAAAAGGCCCTCAACCAGATAGACGGCATCGACGCCTCGGTTAACTATGCAACTGAACGCGCCACCGTCTACAGCCTGAATGAACTTGATGAATCACAACTGATTCAAGCAGTCATCCAGACTGGCTACTCGGCCGAATCCTTACAGGCCCTGCCCCAGAACCAACAGCAGCAGGAACAACAGCAGCCGCCGCAGCAGCAACAACTCACTTCGACTCGTAACCGACTTCTTGCGTGCTCAGTGCTCACTGTTCCAGTAGTCGCAATGGCAATGATTCCGGCACTGCAAGTGGCCAACTGGCAGTGGTGGAGCCTTGCTTTGGCGACACCTGTGGTGTTCTGGGGCGCCTACCCATTTCACCGCGCTACATGGATGAACCTGCGCCACGGCAAAGCAACCATGGACACACTCATTTCTATTGGAACCTTGTCAGCATATTTCTGGTCACTGTACGAGTTGCTCGCGAATCAGGCGGGTATGGCGGGTATGGCGGGCATGACTGGCATGACTGGCATGGCGGGCATGCCCGAGGTGTATTTCGAGGTGGCTACTGCTGTCACCGTGTTCCTACTAGCTGGGCGGTACTTCGAGGCTCGGGCAAAGCAGCGCTCAGGTGCCGCCCTAAGAGCTCTTGCTGACTTAGGAGCTCGGGAAGTGGCTGTTCTTCGTGGCGGGGAAGAACTCAGAATCCCAATAGAGGAACTCCAGGTGGGGGAACAGTTTGTGGTCCGTCCGGGGGAAAAACTTTCGACCGACGGCATCGTGGTAGAGGGGCGCTCCGCCATTGATATGTCGCTGCTGACTGGCGAGTCCATTCCCGTTGAAGTGGGCCCAGGGGACTCCGTTACGGGTGCCACCCTCAACGCCGGCGGCCGCCTCATCGTTGAAGCTACCAGCGTGGGTTCAGATACTGCGCTAGCTCAGATCAGCAAACTTGTGGAACAGGCGCAATCGGGCAAAGCCCCTGTGCAGCGGCTCGCTGATCGTGTAGCAGGAGTCTTTGTGCCGGTGGTGTTGCTGATCGCAGTTCTGACCTTGGCGTACTGGTTGCTCACGGGAGCAGGTGCTGAGACTGCCTTTAGCGCAGCGGTTGCAGTGCTGATTATTGCCTGCCCATGTGCCCTCGGACTTGCCACACCCACTGCGCTGTTGGTGGGAACTGGTAGGGGAGCGCAGCTTGGGATCTTGATCAAAGGTCCAGAGATCTTGGAGTCGACTCGTCAGATTGACACCATTGTTTTGGACAAGACGGGAACGATCACCTCGGCCAAGATGGTCCTCTTGCAGGTAGTGGCCGCTGAAGGCACAGACTCAGATCAGGTTCTTCGACTGGTGGGCGCCCTTGAAGCGGCGTCTGAACACCCCGTTGGGCGAGCTATTACTTCGGCTGCGTTCGACAAGACAGGGGCGCTGATTGAGGTCACGGAGTTCTGGAGCGAGCAGGGCAAAGGCGTTACTGGGCACGTGGATGGGCAGCAGGTGTTTGCTGGCACACAAGCTTTGATGGCAGACAACGCAATTGAGCTGAGCCCTGAGTTGATTGCCGCTCAAGACGCCGCTGAATTACTTGGCAGAACTGCTGTGCTGGCAGCTTGGGGCGGGGTAGCTCGAGCAGTTCTGGTGATTGGTGATACTCCCCGGCCGAGCAGTTCAGAGGCAATCTCTCGGTTACAAGAATTGGGCCTGGTCCCGGTGCTGTTGACAGGAGATAACGCAACGGCTGCTCAGACTGTGGCTGATCAGGTAGGTATCACTCAGGTGATTTCTCGAGTACTACCCGAACAGAAGTTTGAAAAGATCAAGGAACTGCAGGCGCAAGGAAAAGTCGTGGCCATGGTGGGCGATGGCGTAAATGACGCTGCAGCCCTTGCCCAAGCCGACCTTGGGATTGCAATGGGTTCAGGAACTGATGTTGCAATCGCGGCGAGCGACATCACCCTGGTTCGAAGCGATCTGAATGCAGTAGCGGATGCACTGCAATTGTCCCGGCGCACCCTTCGAACCATCAAGGTCAATCTTTTTTGGGCCTTTGGCTACAACGTAGCGGCCATTCCGCTGGCCGCAGCAGGCCTGCTTGATCCAATGATCGCCGGGGCTGCAATGGTGTTATCAAGCGTGTTTGTCCTGAGCAATAGCTTGCGGCTCCGTCGCTTCACACCCGCTGTTTAACCCTACTGAAACCGCTAGCAGCAAGTGGAGAATATTGATGCACCCTGCGCGCTGTACTGTAAAAGCATATGAGTTCTGCTTCAGCCGACGAGGTCTCACCAGTAGACCCGCCGCCCACTCACGATGACAGGGATCGTCGGACTCGGGTGATAGCTGGGGTCGTGACCCTGGTTGTCCTCGTGATTGTGTTCGCAGGAATCCTGCCCAAGTTTGGCAACTATGCCGAGGCTTGGGATTTGATCAAGAACATGTCGATCGAACAACTAGCAGTACTCGCTAGTTCCGTGATCTTCAGCATCATGGTCTATGTCTTTCCCTTTCAGGTTTCACTCCCGGGGTTGAGGTACTGGCCAGCGTTCATGATTCGCCAGACCTCTTTTACGATCAGCAACGCGGTTCCTGCTGGTGGAGCAGTCGGCCTTGGCGTTCAGTACGGAATGTTGGCCCAGGCCGGTTTCAGCGGAGCCTCGGCGACTGCGGCAATCGGAATTACCAGCGTGTTCAATCTGATGATCACTCTGGCGCTTCCGGTACTTGGGGTGTTGGCCCTGCTCTTTGTCGGGACGCCAACGAGTGCTCAGGTATTTGAAGGGCTGGCGGGACTTGCGGCAATTGCTGCGATGGTGGGATTTTTTGTTGCGATCTTGCATAGCGAGGAGAACGCCAGAAAGCTTGGTAACCGCGCAGACATCTGGATTGCCAGCGTAATGACCCGCTTTCATAAACCGGCTCCAGCGAGCGTCACCGATCAACTGGTGGCATTTCGCGATTCAACAGTCGAGGTGGTTAAAGCACGTTGGGCGCTTCTCACGGCCACGAACTTTTTGCAGCAGTTCGCCCAATTTGGAGTGCTGCTGGTTTCGCTCAGGATCATCCAAACAGGGGAATCCACCGAGATTTCCGTAGCCGCAGCCTTTGCTGCATTTGCGCTGGCCCGGCTCGCTGCGTTTATCCCCGTGACTCCAGGCGGTCTTGGAACAGTAGATGCTGCTCTGACGGCTCTGTTGGTGGCCTTTGGTGTGAGCAACACCGATGCGCTCGCAGCAACGCTCCTGTGGCGTGCAGCAAGTTGGATTCCTCAGGTTCTTTTGGGTGTAGTGACCTTCCTGATCTGGCGAGCGCGTTCAGGAAAGATGAAGGCAGCGCTAGCCGCTAAAGCTGAACGCAGTGCTAGCCGCCAAAGCTGAACGCAGTGCTAGCCGCTAAAGCTGAAGGCATCGGGAATCTGAGCTAGGCGGGCAAGAGCGCTTCGCTCGATGTATTCCTCGCGGGGAATCTCAATGATGCCGAGCGAGGCCAGATGTGGCGTTAACCACTGCACATCAATCAGCCCGTTCTCTGGCCGATTCCCAGCCACGGTCATGTGCTCGACTAGTCCGACGAGCGCTGCCTTTGAGGCGTCGGTGCGATGATGAAACATCGATTCTCCGGCAAATAGTCCGCCAAGACAGACCCCGTAGAGCCCCCCGACAAGTTCATCCTCGTACCAGGTCTCGACGCTATGGGCCCAGCCAAGTCGATGTAGCCGCTGATACGCAGTCAGAATCTCGCTGTTGATCCACCCGTGTGGACGCGATGGATCGCCACAGGCCAGCA
>CAMDAT010000122.1 GCA_945888825.1 Bifidobacterium breve
GCAAGCACCGGAACCTCGACCCCAAAAACCGGAGTGGTGACGGTGGACCCAAACAGGGACTGGTAACGCTCATCGCTTGGATGAGCGACGAGCGCAACGCAACTGACCACTAGCTCGGGTCGAGTGGTATCGATGAGCACATCGGGCGCACCTAAGGCTGCTCCCGATGGGTGAAACGCCAGTTGGTGATACGCGCCAGGCCGCTCGCGATCTTCGAGCTCAGCCTGAGCCACGGCTGTTTGAAACGTGACATCCCAAAGCGAGGGAGCTTCCATCGAGTACGCCTCACCCCGCGCAAGATTCCGCAAGAATGCCCTCTGTGAAGCCCTGCGGGAAGTAGTACTAATGGTGGAGTAGGTCATTGACCAGTCAACCGATAATCCAAGCTGACGAAACAGCGTTTCAAATGCGGCCTCGTCAATGACGAGGAGTTGTTCGCAGAGTTCAATAAAATTCTGGCGAGAAGTTGGAACAAAGTCCCTGCGCTCGGAAGCAGCAGTTTCAGGCGGAGTGAAATCAGGGTCATACGGCAGGCTCGGCTCGCAGAGCACGCCAAAGTAATTTTCGACCCGTCGTTCGGTGGGAAGTCCGTTGTCATCCCAGCCCATTGGGTAGAAAACCTCACGACCGGCCATGCGCTGATAACGGGCGATGATATCGGTGTGGGTGTAGCTAAAAACGTGCCCGACATGGAGTGAGCCAGAGACCGTTGGCGGAGGCGTATCAATCGAAAACACTTCTGCTCGACTAGCGGAACGGTCAAACCTATAGGTGCCTTGCTCCTCCCAGTGAGCGCTCCATTGAGCCTCGAGGCCATCAAGTGATGGCTTGGGGGGAACGCTACGAGTAGGTCGGGGAGTGGGCGATGTGCTTGGCATACCTCACACAACCTACCGGCCACGCCCGCTACGGTCCGAAGTCATGGAACTGAATTCTGCAGTAGCAATCCTGACCGGGGCCGGCGGCGGCATAGGTTCGGCTATCGCTCGGCGCCTCGCAGCCGAGGGCATGTCGCTCGTGCTCGCTGATCGTGACGCTGTGCTGCTCGAGCACACTGTTGAGAGTCTGCCCGAGGACACCGTTGTTGAACTCGTGGTGGGCGATGTCGGTATGGCAACTCACCATGAACAGTTAGTGAGCACTGCAACTGACATGGGGGAACTCAAACTGAGTGTCTTGAACGCGGGTGTGTACCTACCTGGACTGTGTTGGGAGATTCCCTTGGAACAATGGGAGTTGCAGATGCAGGTGAACTTCTGGGGAGTCCTTCATGGGATTCGGGCGGCAGTCCCGGTCATGATTGAGCAGGGGTTCGGCCATGTCGTAGCGACATCCTCGGGTGCGGGCCTAGTGGCTACGCCGGCACTGTCTCCTTATGTCGCGAGTAAGCACGCTGTGGTGGGATTGATGGAATCTCTTCATCATGAGCTGAACCGGGTTGCCCCGGCAGTGCATAGTTCTGTTATCTGTCCTGGAAATATTCGTACCCCTATGGCGGCTAATTCTCGTGCAGCTGCAGGAATCGAAACGGAGCATCTACTTGGTGAGGCACTTCTTGTGGCACAGGCTGTGCGCGCGGGGAACGACGCAGGTGCAGATGCTGACACGGTGGCTGATGCTCTGGTCCAAGCTGTTGTTGAAAATAGGTTCTGGGTGTTGCCTCAGCCAGAGGTTGCCTGGGGTGCGCTGGATCGGGTGCAGCGCATCATGGATGGCCGTGAACCCATCGACCTGATCGGCTAGTGGCGCTGATCGGGGCTGGGCTGAGTGCTTGGTTCAGTAGCGAGCACGACGCGATTGCCGCCATGTGCATGCGCTTGAGAACAGGCTTGCTCAGCGAGTTGCACAATCTGGTCCAGCGAGGTGGCGCAGTGCGACTCGACAAGCCCCGCAGAGCAGGTAAAGGGCAGATTCTCCTGGGAGACCAGGAGTAAGGCTAGAGAGTCCCGAGCCCGTTCCAACGCGGCCGTGGCTTGGCTCGCCGAGCAATCCGCAAGAACGATGGCAAATCGTGGTCCATCAAGGCGGCAGATCAGGTCTTCGGGGCGAAGCGTGGTGCAGAGAACATCTGCAAGTAGACGTAGCGCATCATCAGATTCCGCTGCGCTGTGTTGCGAACCAAGTAGTGCGAACTCATCAATTTGGATGATTCCTACGCAAAACGGTGAGAGCGTGCGAACCAAATCCCGCAGCTGATGCCGTAAAGCTTGAGCGCCGGGAAGCGCAGTTATCGGGTCGATCTGACCTGCACCGGAGGGGCCGCGCTGCAGGCGCTGCTCGGCGACGCGAACCCCAGTTCTTTCCACTGCCCAAGATGCCCGGCTGATAGCGGCTGTAGGAGGGAGTTCGCCCGGAGCGCTGGTGATGCAAACAGAGCCGAGCGTGCGATCACCAAGTCGCAGGGGAATGCAGACTGATGAGGTTTCGCCGAGAGGGTCATGCAAGTGGGCGCAAGCATCGAGGGCTGCCGAGCTTGCTGAAACTGCAACAGAAGCGCTGGACAGGGCTGTACAAGTCGGGGTGTGAGCTAAGGGCACTGCTTGTTCGAGCGATCCACCCTGCAAGCGGATCTGCCAGCCCACGCGAGGCTCATCAGGAACGCTGAGCAACAACGACACTTCGGCATGTCCCATGATCTCTGCCACGGCACGCAGTCCAGTTCGTAGCGCTGCTGGTTCTGCTTCGGCTACTAGGAGAGCTCGTTCGAGCCGTTCGCGAAACTCTTGGTCTAGGCGCTCTTCGAGGAGTTCTTGTTCTGCTTTCACGAGTTTGGAAGTAGCAGTTGCCCGAGCTGCAATCAGTGGCTGCAGCACAAACAGATAGGTGGTAGCGATCGAACCAGCAATGCCTGCGCATAGGAGGAGGGCAGTAACGAGGCCGCTAGTTCCGACTGCTGCTACAAACAGAATTGCGAGCAGGAGTGGCACCGTGATGCCGACCGAGAGTCGAACAGCATCGTTGCGTCGGAGCGAAACCTCTGTGGCCGTGTTCACAGGCTTCAGCCTACGGAGCGGTAAGAAAAACCCCACCCCTAGAAGGAGGAGGCGGAGCGGGGAGGCGCTTCATTGCAGGACAGTAAGATGTCCACTCATGATCCGGTTATACGACACCGCGCTTTCGACGGTGACCCCCCTAGAAACGCGTGAAGCCGGAAAAGTCTCGATGTATGTCTGTGGTCCGACTGTGTACGGGCCACCGCACTTGGGTCACGGCCGCTTTTCGCTGGTGTTCGATATTCTCCGCCGCTATCTGATCTGGTCGGGAAATCAGGTCAGCTACGTGTCGAACATCACTGACATTGACGACAAGATCTTGCAGCGTGCGGCCCAAGAAGGGCGAGACTGGACCGAGGTTGCCCAGGAGTACGAACAGGTCTGGTACTCGGCAATGGATGCGCTAGGAGTGCTTCGGCCCGACCATGATCCGCACGCCACGCAGTACGTCGAGCAGATGGTGCAACTCATTGCCGACCTGATTGAACAAGATGCTGCTTACGTGACTCCCGATGGGGTCTACCTATCGGTGGACCGGGTTCCCGGCTATGGCCTACTGGCTCGACAATCACTAGATGAGATGCTGACCGGCGGCGGTGATCGCGTCATCCTAGGAGAAGGGAACAAGCACCACCCAGCCGATTTTGTGCTCTGGAAGTTTGCCAAGCCGAATGAGCCTGCATGGCCATCGCCTTGGGGATCAGGTCGGCCGGGATGGCATACCGAGTGCGTTGTGATGAGTCTGGATCTGCTGGGCGATGGATTCGATCTTCATGGCGGCGGCATGGACCTGGCGTTTCCTCACCATGAGAATGAACGCGCTCAAGCGGTGGCGATTGGCCGACCCTTTGCTGGGCACTGGATGCATAACGGGTTTGTAGAGGTCGGCGGCGAGAAGATGTCAAAATCGCTCAACAACTTCACGACTTTGGTGGACTTAATTGCATCACATGATCCGCGGGCGTATCGGCTGGTGGTTCTCGGTTCGCACTATCGCTCACCTGTTGAGGTCACGGACTCGACTATCACTGCGGCAGAAAATGCCCTTGATCGATTGGATTCGCTTGCCCGTCGAGTGGCCGAGGTTGCGCCGGCTGAACCGGAACCTGCTGCGATGGCAGCCTTTCAAAACCAGATGGACAATGACCTAGATACTCCTGCTACCTATGCGCAGATCTTTGGACTTGTCACAGAGATCAACCGGGCCCTTGATGCAGGAGATGAGCAGGGGAGTGTCGGCCCGCTCGTAGCAGCCTGGCGTCAGATCCTTGGCGCCGTCGGATTGGAAGTGTTCGGTCAGGCCCAGCAGGCTCCTGCCGAGATTTTGGCCTTAGCTTCTCAGCGGGATGAGGCCAGAGCGGCAAAAGAGTGGGCCCTAGCCGACTCATTGCGAGATGAGATTCATGCAGCTGGCTGGGTGGCAGAGGATTCTCCAACCGGAACGCAAGTCCGGCAGGCCTAGCCCGGCCCCGCCTGTTTAAGGTGCTGCTAGCTGCATGTGTTGCCGGCAGCCAACGCCAAGCCTCCGCTCCGGATTACCGGACGGCATAGCTTGAGTCGGACACCTTCATGATTGCGGAGTCGACCACCTGAAAGTCGGCAGGTGTGAGGCGGGTGAGTTGCGCCATATCGGCGTTGTTCCAGTCAGCGCTGTTCTCGGCGAGCAGGCTGAACTGATGGGCACAACTATCGGTCAGGATTGCGCCTCTTGTTTGCAGTGCTTCAACAATGACTCGTGTGCCACCTGTGAACGAACTGGGGTCGATGTTGCTACCAAGGCGGATCCATGTTCCCATCGGCATGGCGTCGGCCGCAGTATTAAAGCCGTCGCTCTTTCGCGCTGGCCACAGTGAGCTGGTACTAATGCGAGTGTTCTGGGAGCAGAACGCCATGACGTGTGGAATGGTCCCGGACTTCACCTCGGAGTTCAGGACGTACTGCCCGATCATGGGGGTATTTGGTGCATTGGTTGTGCCGAGCGGCATGTCGTTGGAGTTCAGTGGGTAGCGAACTCCGGCTAATGCATTGCGGTTAAAAGAGGTGCCGTTCCAGACCTGTGTGTACTGGATCAGCTCGTAGGCCATGCACTCGGCCGAGTCCACCACCATGAGTCGCTTGTCCCAGGCTCCCGACAGGTTTGGTGCACCTTGCAAAGCGGGTGAGGCTGGTAGCGGATAGGGGCCGAGGTAGGACTTCGCCGACCAATCGTGGCCAAAGGTGACGGGCTTAAAGCCAGTCGATCGGGAGTCCACAATGTTCATCGGAGTGCCAGGACGAGAGCCTTGCCAGATGTTCGAACTGGGCGCTACAAGATTGGTGGAAGCACCGCCGATGCTGTTGAGCCAAGCAGCGGATTCTGCCCGGACAGGTAAGGAATTCACATTCGTGGCATTCATGTAATGGTCTGCCGGGAAGACACGACAACCGCCGAGCGTCGCCGTGGTCTGAGAATCATGGAACAAAGCCGTGAGCGACACAGGCCAAGTCGTGGCCGGCTTGATGGTGGTGGTGGCCGGCTTGATTGTGGTTGTGGTGGTGGTGGCCGGCTTGATCGTGGTGGTGGTGGTGGGCTTGATCGTGGTGGTTGTGGGTTTGACCGTGGTGGTTGTGGGTTTGATCGTGGTGGTGGTGGGTTTGACCGTGGTTGTCGTGACCACTCGTGGTTTCACAGTGGTCGTCGTGGTAGCGAGCCTTCTGGGCGCCACAGCCTGCGAGGAGATGGCGCTCTGGTTAGCAACTTGAGTCAGTGCGGGGACGGCAATGGGTGTGCATGCAGCGCCCAGGGTCACCAAGACCGCTGCGCTAGTAAGGATCTGAATCGTGTTGCGCAACCGCAACTTGCATATGTTGGTTCCCATGCTCCGATGTCGACGGCGGACCAATCTGGTTCGGTTTCGACATCAGCCGTATCGACATTGAGCGGCCAAGCTTGAGCAACAATTCAGGAGAAGTTCGAATCGGCCAGTTCGCTTGAGGTTGAGACTTTTACGTCTGCAAAGGTCGCGCCAGTTTCTAGGTCAACTTCTTCGGCGTCCTCGGGGTCGAGATCAATGAACTCCTCGGCTCGGCCAGTCTCTTGAGTGGAGGCTGCCTTCCACACCGCAAGTTCCGAAGGCGCACCACGACCCATCCAGAACGCCGGTCCTCGCAGCGTCGGACCAAGGTTGCCGGCCCAAAAATTTGTCCGGTGATGGTTCGTGTGTTGGGTTGCGAGTCCAGGCTGAGCCAGCCAAGGACTCTGAAGAGCGCCGCTCGCAGCGAGAGCAACCAAGCCGGCTGCTAGCAGTCCTCTCACTACTTGGCGTGCGGATTCACTGCTCAGATCAAACTCAACGGCTAGAAGGTGCTCCAGCTCGTCATCATTCAGGTCGAGCACGACAGCAAGAGCCGAGAGGTCGTTGGATCGAAGCTGAACCGGGGCATCAGCAGTCAGGCCTCGCTGCCTACGAACGGCGCCGAGGTAGGCGCCGATCAGTGAGATGTTGAACTCATGGGGAGTTGTGTCTGTGGCAAGGTGATCCGCAACCACAATCTGTTCCGTGCCAACTGTGAGCAGACCTAAGTGCTCGGGATCGATCAAGTCGGTTCGAGGCACCATAACGTCGTCAAGGTCTTGGCCGAGAGCTGCAACTGCTGCGACTAATTGCGAGGAGTCCGGGGTTGTGTCGTGAGCCTCCCAGGAGCGCAACGTGGAGCGAGAGATGCCAATACGGCGCGCGGCCTCACGCTGGTTCAAGCCCGACAAGATTCGGAGTTGATGTACTGCGTTTCCGGTGTTCTGCTCGGCGAGCATCCTGCCTCCTTCTGACTCAATCGGACGCAAGCGCTCAGATGTGAGCAATTCAACCCAGTTGCCCAAGTTGTGGTTGTAGTTAGGCGGTTTGATCCGTACGGTTTGGAAGTTCTTACCAAAGTGGTAGGTTACCCACGGGTAACATACGGAACAGTAAGTTCCGAGTGAGTAGATCTCACGAACTGAACCTGACACCACCGAACAGCATCCGAGTATGTAGCGAAAGGAACGCAGCGCATGAGTGAATTCTCGATGACCTTGAATGAGGACCAACTGCAGATCCAGAAGTGGGTCCATGACTTCGCCGAGAACGTGGTGCGGCCCGCAGCCGAAGAGTGGGACGAGCGTGAAGAGTTCCCGTGGCCAATCGTTCAGCAGGCTGCTGACATTGGCTTGTACGGCTTTGAGTTCATCTCTCAGGCAATGCTGGGTGACCCAACTGGGCTGACCATGCCAGTTGCACTTGAGGAACTGTTCTGGGGAGACGCAGGCATTGGCTTGGCCATCTTTGGATCTAGCCTTGCTGCGGCCGGGATTGCGGGCAACGGCACGATGGAGCAAACACTCGAGTGGGTGCCGCAGTGCTACGGCACACCTGAAAAGATTGCGCTCGGAGCCTTCTGCGTTTCTGAGCCCGACGCCGGCTCAGATGTTTCTTCGCTCCGTACCCGTGCCGTATACGACGAGGCCAAAGACGAATGGACTCTGAACGGAACCAAAGCATGGATCACGAACGGCGGAATTGCCGATGTGCACGTAGTGGTCGCAACTGTTGACCCTGCGCTCAAGGGCCGCGGTCAGGCCAGTTTTATTGTTGGACCCGGTACTCCCGGATTGTCCATGGGGCAGAAGTACAAGAAGCACGGCATTCGTGCCTCGCACACCTCTGAGGTTGTACTTGAGGACGTAAAGATTCCCGGAGCGAACTTGCTCGGTGGCAAGGACAAGCTGGATGAAAAAATCGCTCGGGCTCATGAGGCACTGAAGAACCCAGCGATCCGTTCGGGCAAACAGCCGGCCATGGCAACCTTCGAGGCCACACGCCCAGCCGTTGGCGCTCAGGCAGTTGGCGTAGCACGTGCCGCGTATGAGTACGCACTGCAGTACGCCCAAGAGCGCACAGCGTTCGGCAAGCCAATCATCATGAATCAGTCGATTGCGTTCATGCT
>CAMDAT010000123.1 GCA_945888825.1 Bifidobacterium breve
TTCCAGAACAAGCGCTGGACTCGCTTGGCGCAGCCGGTGTGGATGTGGTCACCATGGCCAATAACCACGGCATGGACTTTGGAAAAGAGGCCTTTGCAGACACGCTTCGAATCAAGGCCGAAGGCAAGATGCCCATCATTGGAGTCGGCCAAGATGACACCGAGGCCTACGCCCCGTACATCAAAGAGGTCAACGGGCAGCGAATTGGAATCATTGCAGCCAATGATATTTACCCATCCTCGATGGTGACTTGGTGGACGGCGGCCCCGGGTGTGCCTGGAATTGCTAGTGCCGAAGAGGCCTACCAAGAACAACTCGCTCAAGCTGTTCGAGATGCCCGGCCGACGGTGAACACGCTTGCGGTGTACCTGCACTTTGGAACCGAGAAGGAAACCTGCCCGAATGCGCGGCAGAAAGAACTGGTCGACCTGATGATTTCGGCTGGGGCAGACATTGTGGTTGGCACTCACGCTCACCGACTACAAGGCATGGGCTATCAGGGCGATCAGCTTGTGGCGTTTGGGCTATCAAACTTCATTTTCAAAGCTCCCTCTGCCGTGGGAAACACCAGCGGTGTGCTTGTCGTCACCGCAACTGGGCGCCGCATCGACGGCTACGAGTGGAAGCCAGCCCAGATTCAAAATCTTGTTCCGGTCCCGCTTTCGGGTGCTGCGGCTACGGCAGGAGTTGCAGCTATGGATGCGCTGCAATCCTGCGCTGGGCTGACTCCAACTGCAACTGGGCCAGGCTTTGAGGACCCGCCGGCTAGCAAATCGCCACCGAGCACAAAGAAGGGCACATGATGCTGACTCCAGCAGAGGAAATGGCCGGCTTTATTGATGCCTCCCCCACTCAGTTTCATGCTGCTCATAACGCTGCGCAACGCCTAGTTGACGCTGGGTTTACCCTCTTTGATCCACAAGAGGCTGCCGATGATGAGACCCCCCAAGAACCCGGTGCCAGGTTTGTGGTTCGCGATGGCGCACTCATTGCCTGGGTAGATGGCACAAGCCCACTCGGCCCCCTGCGCATGATCGGCGCACATACCGATTCTCCTAATCTACGTATTCGACCACGCCCGGACTCCGGTCGTGCTGGCTTTCAGCAGCTCGGAGTTGAGGTGTACGGCGGAGCACTGTTGAACTCTTGGCTTGATAGGGATTTGGGAATTGCTGGCCGGGTTGCGCTTCGCTGTCAGTCCGCAGACGCAGTTGAACACCGCCTGTTTCGCAGCGAGGGCCCGCAGGTGCGGGTGCCACAACTCGCAATCCATCTTGATCGCGAACTCTCCGAGCGTGGCCTGCTGCTCAACAAGCAAACACATATGCAGCCGATTTGGGCACTGGGTAACCCTCATGAGGGTGAGTTCCGCGCCTGGCTTGGCAAAGAGATGGGCTGTGATCCAGAGCAGATTCTTGGCTGGGATCTGGCCTGCTTTGATGTTCAGCCTGCGGCAGTCCTTGGCCGTCAGGCGGAACTGCTCGCCAGTGCCAGACTCGACAATCTGTGTAGTTCTTTTGGTGCTGTCGAAGCTCTCGTAGCAGCCAAGTGGGCAGGCCACGGCCCGTCGGTGATTGTGCTCTATGACCACGAAGAGATTGGTTCCACCTCGGCCACCGGTGCGGACTCAACCTGGTTCAGCCAAGTCCTTGAACAGCGAGCAGCTGCTCTTGGTGCGAGCCGCTCAGCATTCTTGGGCAGCCTTGCGGGGTCACTCATGCTCTCTGCAGATATGGCTCATGCAACTCACCCCAACTACGCCGAGCGTCACGAGCCCAATCACTGGGTGGATCTAGGTGGCGGTCCGGTCATCAAACACAATGTGAATGGCCGCTACGCAACCGACTCTGCCACTGCTGGAATTTTCCGCGAAATCTGCCATTCAGTGCAGGTACCTGTTCAGGAGTATTCGCATCGCGGGGACCTTCCATGCGGGTCAACTATCGGGCCTCTCGCTGCTGCGCAGCTCGCCGTTCCCACCGTTGACGTTGGCATGGCACAACTCTCGATGCATTCCATCCGAGAAGTCATGGCAGTTGCGGATGTTGAGTTGATGATCACTGCATTCACTGCTTGGTTGAGTCAGACCAACAGCTAGTTAGAGCTCAGATCTTCTGGGTACAAACCCTGACTAGCAAGCTTTCCACCTTGGCGGCGCATGATGGAGCGCCACAGAGCATCTGGGTCACTACACAACACGTCATCGGGCAGTGGTGAAACAACGTGCCAAGCACCTGAAGCAAGCTCTGCGTCAAGCTGGCCTGCTGACCAGCCCGAGTAGCCGGTAAAGAGCCTGAGTGCGTCGATTCCTTCCACCTCACCCGTGATGAGCGCTGCTGGGTCGACGATTACGAGCGGCCCGATCAGGGTCTGCACGTTGCGCGAACTGGCGCCAAGTTGGCGACGACCAATGGCGAGTAATGACCCAACTGACACAGGCCCTCCAAAGAAGAAGAAGGCTGGGCTAACTGCCATCTCTGCCCAGTCAGGCAGGTGATCGCTGACCTCGCTAGAGGTTGGCCGATTGAGCACCAAACCCAGCGCACCATCGGCATCATGTTCTAGAAGCAGAACCACTGTTTGATCAAAGTTCTCGTCCCCCAGATCGGGAGCAGAGACCAAAAGCTTGCATGCCGATTCTTGTTCGGCCGGATTCATGTGATGTCGAGCGAGAGCATTCTGATTGCGTTACCCCGAAGCACTTTGTACTGCACATCTTTCGGCAACTGCCCCATCATTTTTTGAGCCACGGCTTTTGAGTTTGGCCAGGTGGTATCAGTATGGGGATAGTCGGTTTCGAAGGTGATGTTGTTTATGCCGACCTTCTCGATGCTGTCGAGTCCATGCTGGTCTCGGAAGAAACAACCAAACACCTGCTTGTAGTAGTAGCTCGAGGGGGGCTCCGGAATAATGTCTGCCACTCCACCCCAGGCACGATGCTCTGACCACACATCATCGGCCCGCTCCAAGATGTAGGGCAGCCATCCGATCTGGCCTTCGGAGTAAGCAAGCTTCAACTCAGGAAAGCGCACGAGCACACCAGAGAACAAGAAGTCGGCCAAGCTGGCCATGGAGTTGTTGAAGCTCAGCGTGGCCGCAACTGCAACGGGGGCATCAGGTGAGGTTGCGGGCATCCGAGAGGATGAACCGATGTGCATGCAGACAACTGTCTGTGTGTCCGAACAGGCCTGAAACAGCGGGTCCCAGTAGCCGGAATGAATGCTTGGTAGCCCAAGGTGCGGGGGGATCTCTGAGAAGCAGACTGCGTGGCAACCGCGAGCGGCATTGCGCCGAACTTCTGCCGCCGCCAAATCAGCGTCCCAGAGCGGGATGATGCAGAGCGGCACAAGGTGGCCGTTTGAATCTCCGCACCACTCCTCGACCATCCAGTCGTTGTACGCATAGACGCAGGCTTCGCCGAGCGCTCTGTCTTTGGCCTCGGTAAAGGTCTGGCCACAGAAGCGAGGGAATGACGGAAAGCAGAGCGAGACGTCAACATGGTTGTCCAACATGTCCTGTACGCGTGCCACGGGGTCATAACAGCCGGGTCGCATCTCGTCATAGGTCATGGGGGTCATCGTCATCTCATCGCGGCTGAAGCCCACGGCCGCCACATGACGCTTGTGGATGTACACCAAGTCTTCGAACACCCAGCAGTCGGCCGGACGGCCATCGGCTGTGAACTCTTGTTCGTAGGTGCCGCCACCGATGTGCTTCATGTGGCCAATATTGCGACGTTCAATTTTGGGGCCCGCATCGCGAAACTTCTGCGGCAGCCAAGTAGTCCACAGGTGCGGCGGCTCGACAACATGATCATCAACGCTGACAATCATGGGGAACTCATCTTCTGAGTATCCAGAACTCGCTGATTCCTCGGTCATCGCCATAGGTCGCTCCAAATCTGACGGGTCGTCAGATTCTATGCCCAACTACGAGGTAATACACGATCACCCTGCTGCTGGTCACCCTGCTGCCGGTCACCCAGCTGGAAGGGTGCTTTGGCCGTCGGTTCCCCACCAACTCGCTGTTAGCGCAAAGCCCGGCAGCGATGATGTAGGGAACATCACTTCAAAGCTGCGCTTGTAAGTGGTTCGCAGCAGCAACCACGTACCGTCTCGTCGTTCATAGGTGTCTTCATAAAACGCAGCACCCATCAGCATGAACTTCCACTCGTCATCTACAACAATGTCTTCGAGCGCCCAGGTGGCCTGAGCCGAGTCTCCGTTCAGCGTGATCTCTGGGTGGTGAACCCGATGACTCGAGTGAAAGGTCTCCCGACTCATGCTGCGATCAAGAAACTCCAGAATTTCGGCTTTGCTCCCGAAGCTGTACTTGCCACCGCTATAGGCAGCTGTTGCATCCTCACAAAGAATGGCTCCGAGGCCGGCCCAATCTTTTTGATCTAGGCAGCGAAGGTACGTGTACTTGACTCGCTTGATCTCTTCAAGGTCCGAGAGTTCTTCGAGGGTCATCATGAGCTTTCTCCAACAAGTGACTCTGGTCCGACTGATTCCGGTCCGACTGATTCCGGTCCGACTAATTCTGGTCCGACTGATTCTGCTGTGGAGCCCAGTTCAGCTCTCGGCACGACACCAAAGCGAAGGTCTACCGGTGCGAACTCAGTCAGATCAACTGCTGGTTCATCAAAAAGTGCAGCCGCAGCGGTGTCGCCATCCGGAGAAAACAACCCCCCGCGACCATCTTGGGTACTGCTCAACCAGTCACGCTCGGGCGCTGTCTCTGCCGGTCCACCAGGTCCGCTCTGGCCCGAGCGACGAGGGCCCCAGCAGTACCACCCCAAAAAAAGTCCGCTTGCGAACGCCCCAGCGATCAGTGCTAGCGAGAATAGAAACTGCGCCATTCGAATAACCTCGTACCGCACGTTTTTGCCTCCGCTTTGACACCCGATTCAACCTGACGGTCAGACTGTATCTGCATGCGATACCCCGAGACAGGATCGCGTCTGACGCTTTGGCAACTTCGCTCTACCCTGTCAGGAAACTAACAGCGAGTTGTTTGGGGGAATGATGTCAGATTCGGTAGAGACACTCATGGGGCAGTTGAGTCTGCAGGAAAAGGCAACGCTGACTAGTGGCACTGACATGTGGAATGCTCACGGGATCGACAGGCTGGGAATCCCCGGGCTCAAAGTTAGCGATGGCCCCGTTGGCGTGCGCGGCGAGCGATGGGTGGGAACCACCTCTGCCTGCACCCCCTGCGGCACGGCGCTCGGCGCAACTTGGAACCTCGAACTCATCGAGCAAGTCGGGGTTGTCCTGGGTGAGGAAGCCAAATCGAAGTCAGTAGACATCGTGTTGGCACCGACGGTGAACTTGCACCGAAACCCACTCGCCGGCAGAAACTTCGAGTGCTTCTCCGAGGATCCGTTTCTGACCGGGTCAGCCGCAACCGCCATCATCACCGGCATCCAGTCCGCTGGGGTAGGTGCGTGTGTCAAACATTTTGTGGCAAATGACAGCGAGTACCAACGCCACACGATTTCCTCGCAGGTCAGCGAGCGCGTTCTTCGCGAGTTATACCTGCTGCCCTTCGAAATGGTGATTCGAGACACTGATGTGGTCGCCGTCATGTCTGGCTATAACCGACTCAACGGAACCTATTGCGCCGAACATGATTGGCTGCTCAATCAGATTCTTAAGCAGGAGTGGGGATTCGATGGATTAGTCATGTCGGATTGGTGGGGAACGATGAGCAGCGCTTCGGCTGGTGGGGGCCTCGATCTAGAGATGCCAGGGCCTGCAAAGTATCTGGGGCCACAGCTAGCTCAGATGGTTGCAGATGGGATTCTGGATACGGAAGCGCTTGATGAGATGGCCCGGCGCATTTTGCAGGTATCCGAACGCTTAGGCCTGCTCGCCCATTCATCAACTGCAACTCCGATTCGCGCAGCGGAGCGTTCAGAGGACTTACCGACCCATCAAGCAATTCTTCGATCTGCCGCCGAGCAAGCAGTGGTATTGCTCACCAACCGCCTCATCGAGGGGCAAACAGTGCTCCCCCTTGACGTGTCCTCGCTCCGACATGTTGCAGTCATTGGGCCAAGCGCCGACACTGCCGCCGTACTCGGCGGAGGCAGCGCAGCAGTGAACCCGCATTACGCAGTCAGCATCCTGCAGGGGCTTCAAGAAGCTCTGCCAAGCCAGGTGCAAGTCACCCATGAGATCGGCGTTCACGCATCTCACAGCGCTCCCCCGATTGATTCTCGGTGCTTGCGTTCAGCAGTTCAACCAGACAAACCAGGCCTAGATGTGGAGTACTTCGCTAACCGTGAGTTTGCTGGAACCCCCGCCTGCGTCGAACATGCTGCGCAGCCACGACTTGTGTGGATGGGCTCAGAAGCAGCCTCTGGAGTTGCTACCAACAATCTGTCTGTTCGAGTGTCGGGCACCTTCATCGCTCGCAGCACCGGAACGCACACCTTTGCACTCGTCACCGGAGGCACCGGCGGCCGCGTACTCCTCGATGGCGAGAGCATTTTGGACAACTACACCGGCCAAGAGTCCGGCACGGCCTTCTTTGGTCTGGGGTCGAGTGAGATCATTGCCGAGGTGTACCTCGAGCAGGGAGAGGAGCGGGGAATCATCGGCGAGTTCACCGGCTACGAGGGGATGGATGTTGCAGCCTTCTTGATTGGGCATCGGGAGCCTCTTGCTGCCGATGGAATTGAACGAGCGGCCAAAGCCGCTGCAGATGCAGAGGTTGCCATTGTGGTGGTTGGCCTAGATCAAGATTCCGAGACAGAGGGCGAGGATCGCAAGACCATCTCGCTGCCGGGCGAACAAGACGCTCTTCTTCGCGCCGTGATCGCTGCAAATCCCCGCACGGTTGTCCTAGTCAATGCCGGTTCGGTAGTGGACTTAGCCGCTACCGAAGGAGCAGCGGCCATTGCCCAAACTTGGTATTTAGGCCAAGAGACCGGAAATGCTGTGGCGGCTGTCCTGACCGGAAGCGTTGATGCATCCGGACGTCTGCCCACTACCTTCGGCAAGAAGATTCAGGACTGGTCCTCGCACCTGAACTACCCGGGTGAATTCGGTGAAGTGCTCTACGGCGAAGAACTGTTCATGGGGTACCGGGGGTTTGATCAGCAGCAGATCGAGCCTGCATTCTGCTTCGGTCACGGCCTGAGCTACACCAGCTTTGACTGGTCTGCTGCGACACTTTCAACATTGAGCTTGAGCCAAGCCGAACTGCTTGACGGGGCCGAGTTTTCTCTCTCTGCCGAGGTGACCAACACCGGAGATATCTCTGGCTACGAAGTCCTGCAGTGCTACGTCCAACGAAGCCAAGCGCAGTCAGGTCGACCCGAACAAGAGCTCTGCGGTTTTGTAAAAGTGCACCTCTCCCCCGGCCAGACTGCAAGGGTAGATATTCCGCTCAACTTCCGAAGCTGCGCAGTCTGGGATCAGCTCAGCCGTTCTTGGGTGGTTCACCCAGGAGAAATTGAGTTCAGGCTCTCAAGGTCGAGTCGGGATACACGCAGCACAGCCACTTTGCAGGTAACTGCCTAGGCCAAGTCCAGCAGGGGGCAGTAATCGTTATTCCTAGGTCATAGCAGCAAGCATCCTTCGCAGCAGCGGAATGGGTAGGCCGAGCACGCCACTTGGGTCTTCGCCCTGCACGTCAATCACGAATTCGCTACCAGCAGCCATCAGGTCCTGGTCCTCGAGGCGGTAGGAACCTGCACAGTCAAAAGGCTCGAACTCTTCAACATACGCTTGAGCCTCAAGCCGAGAAAACGGTCTCATGCTGACCCGCTGAACATCGATTCCTTGTTCAACTTGGCCTGTCGAGGTGTTCATCAGAACGAGCGCATTCACTAACTCATGTGTGCTGCCAGACATGGCCATGAGTTGGTCCACAGCAGCATCAACAACAGGCTGTTTGTGGAGTTGCATCGCTACACCATC
>CAMDAT010000124.1 GCA_945888825.1 Bifidobacterium breve
TCGTACTCTGCGCCAGTGTCGGCCCAGTCCTCGAACTGAGTCACGCCAAGCGTGTCGAACCGCTTACGGAGCCAACCATCGTTGGCATCAAGCAAGCCCAGCTTCTTGCAGTTCGGAACAATCTTAGAGAACAACAGTTGCTGGAACGGGTCCTGGTTCTTCAGTTCCGGGTCATCTTGTTTAAACAGCGAGATTGCCTCACGAACAGGAATACCAAGGTTCTCCCATACCTCTTGTTGCAAGAAGCGGTCTCTCATTCGGACTGCAGCCTCGAATGCGAACTCTTGACGTTCCAACAATTCAGCAGAGTTCAACTCGGTGTAGTACTCCTGCAGACTCAATACTCCGAAGGCAACGTGACGAGCCTCGTCGCTCATGACATAGCGAAGCAGTTGCTTGAGCAGCGGGTCTGGCGTGACCTGATATGCCATCCCAAAGGCAGCAAGGGCTAAGCCCTCGATCATGATCTGCATACCTAGGTACGTCATGTCCCAGCGGCTATCGCTGATGATGTCATCGAGCAATGCCCGCAAGTGATGGTTGACGGGGTAATGACCTGAGCACTTCGTGTCTAAGTACTTGGCAAAGACTTCAACATGGCGGGCCTCGTCCATGACTTGAGTCGAGGCGTAATACTTGGCATCAATCCAAGGAACAGTCTCGACAATCTTGGCCGTGCAGACCAGCGCGCCCTGCTCGCCATGCATGAACTGACTCAGGCTCCAGTTTTGGGATTCAACGGCAAGTTTGATCCACTCTTCGTCACCCCAGCTAGCAAACGAGGTTCGACTCAGGTCGATTCCCAGTTCCGCAAGAAGCGCTGTGTTCATCGTCATCGGAGACTCTCGAGCGATTCGCTCTTGGTCTACTTCAATTGACCAATCCAAGTCAGTCTCGCCATTCCACATGGAATGCTTGGCCTTCTCATAGAGCTTGTTCAGGCCGGGGCGCTCACCCTTTTCGTAGTTCCAAGTAAAGATCGCGTCAGCGTTATCGGTGACGGCGTGAATCGACTCGGAAATGTCGGTGTTCGTCAACGCCAGGATTGCGTCAAGGTCATTGACTTCATCACGATCAAGGATCTCGGCATCAGTGCGACTCATAAGGTTCCCCCTGCTGAAGTAGTTACCCTCTGAACCTACTGCGCGGAACAGGTAAAACGCATAGCGCGAACTGCAATGAATCCAAAACAAGTATCGCAATGGTCTTTTTACCTGTTGACGAATGTCACATGAGTGCCCAACGTAGAGGGCATGAGGAGAGAGGTTGCGATTGGGGTACCGAGCTTGGCGCTCGCGACAGCCGGCGGGCTGTGGGTTCAGGCATTGCACTCAGCGAATGCTTCCCTACCCCGATTTGCGGATCTTTGTGCAAGCGGAAACTACGGCAATCCCTACGGGGAACCAGTTCGCATCACCATCCTGGGAGATAGTTCCTTGACCGGCCCGGGGCTTGGTGATGGGTCCGAGATTTGGATTGCGCAACTCGTTGACCGGTTGCAATGGAACGTAGAGCTTCGTAGCCATGCCAAAGGCGGGTCGCGAGTGCGAGATGTCCTGCTGCACCAAGCAACTCATGCAGCACTGACCAAGCCCGACCTTTTTGTTCTTGCAGTCGGGTCCAACGATGCCCTACACGCAACCTCGACTCGGCAGTTCCGACGGGACCTTAAAACACTTCTCAATCGGCTCAGCTATGTGGCGCCCGTTCTCAGCTTGGGAATCGGCGACTTGTCAGTCATTCCACGCCTACCAAAGGGTTTGCGGCCCCTCGTTGCACATCGGAGTGCAACCATCGATCAGATTCATACTCAGGTTGCTGATCGGGTCAATCGAGTGAGTCGAGTTCCGGTGCGAGAACTCTCGGATTCCATTTTCAGGTCGTGCACCACTGACCTCTTTGCCGAGGATCGATTTCACCCAAACTGTCAAGGCCACACAGCCTGGGCGAACTTGTTTGAACCCTTCTTGCGCGCGGCTGTAGAAGAGTCGCTGGGCGCTCAGGACAGCAGTGCTCAGTCGTTGGCGAGTTCAGTTACAGCGTAAAGCTCAAATTGCTAGCTAGCTGCAGTGCAAGTTCTTGATCGCCTGCTAGGAGGACCTGCTCTGCGATGACCTCGCTTGGTTCACAGCGGCCGCCGGTGAGTCGAAAGAACACCATGACGGGCATCGACACTTCAACCGAGGCTGCGGCTGAAAGGTTGTCCACCACACGGGCACGATCCGTCACTTCAACGAGGTAGGTGCGCTGTACTTCGCCAGTCAGATCGATGCGGATTCTTGACCCTTCGGGCAAACCCGCTTTACGCCCGACGATGTATCCCAACGAAGGTTCGATCTCTAACAGTGCTGAACCTATAGCCGCTGGGTCTGCTCGATCCTCAAGGCCAAGTGCCTGACGAATATCGTGTTCGTGCATAAAGGTGTCGTAGTGGCGAATACGCATGAAGCGGCCGTAGGTCTCATCGGCACTCACAGGAGTCCACGAGTGGGCGTCAAACTGTTCTTGAGTCATGGCCTGTAGCGCAGCGAGTCGCTCAGTCGTGACGTCAAGAAATATCTGTAGAACCTCGGCACCAGAGAGCGACCGCATGTCTTCGACCCAGACCTCGCCCATGCGTGCAACGTCATTCTTTAGGTGGGTCAGATGCGTGACATCCACCTCTGGGGCGCGTACCCCGTTCAGCATGAGTTCGATGCCCGTTATGTGACTCAACTGATCCTTGACAGTCCACCCGGGAAGACAACTTTGCATCATGAACTCGGGTTCCTGCAGCGAGGAACACATCTCGGCTACTGCGGCCCACTCTTCGGCGAGCAACGGAACAATTGTTTCTTTAGCAACGATGGTGGGCATCAGGGCGTGTCCTTTTGGATGGAGACCCAATCACGAGCCTCAAAGTAGGGAGTGAACTGCTCAGAGATTGCTTCGATATCGGCTGGCCGCTTTGGCCGTTGCAGTTCGTACAAGTGCGGAAACTTCAGCCAAGCCGTCACGGCATGCCAGAGCTCAACTGCGGCTTGGCCACTCGGTGGGTCGATCAGGACAGGCCCAAAAAGCGCCTGGGGCCCGCTTGGGATATGGTCGAAAACCAAGGTTGGCACTCCCCATCCGCCAAGGTCGAGCACCTGCTGATGCTCGGCTGCAACCTCTTCAGTCGTGGTTGGATCGTCAATCGCTTGGCGCACCATCGCTGGATCAAGGCCCAGTTCAACAAGGAGTTCCTCGGCAACTTCCAAGCGATGGGGCTTGCGGCCATCCACATGCAGCGCCGTACCCGCAAGCAGGTACCACTGATCAAGCAGGCTCATATCAATTCTTCGGAGGAAAGCCCCGATTCGCATCATGGACCACCCATAGGACCAGTCGCGCTCCCATGGGTGTTTCTTACCTTCGACTCGATTTACTTCTTCAAGACTAAAGAACCGCCAGTCCACCCGAAGGCCAAGTTGATCTCGAACCTCTCTCATCCATAGCGAGGTTTGAAATGCATACGGGCACATCAGGTCGAAATGAAAGGCAACAGCGTTCGGGGTTGTGATCTCGCTAGCGGTCCCCACCGAGGCCTGCTCCGGGTGCATTGGACTCATAGCTGCTGACTCACAGATCTTCGCTGTCCGCCAACAAGGCATCTGCATACGAGGCGCCAATGTTGTTGATGAGCGGTCGCACAATCATCGTGTAGGTATCAGACATTGCCGTCTCACGGTGCTCGGCCTGCACGGCAAGCCTTTCAGGGTCAGTGACAACGGCCATAAACGCAGCCCTGCTCGGGAATGCATTAAATCGAACCTGGTCCCATTGCCTGCCGTCACCAATGATGGTGCCCTCAACGTTGAACCATCCTGCGATTTGAACTCCGTTAGCAACACCAATTTTGACTGCATGGTCCTGATAGGCAGTCATGTGTTCGATGCTTTGCTCGAGTTCAGACTCGGCACGGTCAAAAGCAATGACGTGTACCACCATGACTGCGGGGTCATCTGCCGTGGAAGGGTGCGGCACCTGTGCAGGTTTGGCCAGATCCTCTGGGGCCGCCGGGTGGGCAAATGGTTGGCAACCCAGAATGATCGTTGCCTCCATGCCTGCATCTTTGTGATGGTGCTGATCCTTGAACTCTTTGCGTTCTTGCATGTCCATAAAAGAACGCCGGGTTGGGTATTTCACTACTGCTACGCGATCCCAGGGGGGAAGGTCGCCAAGGAGTTGCGTCTCGACATCTCCAAAAAACACCACCTCAGCCCCCACCGCTGCAAGCGACTCGATTGGAGCGTAAGCATCGTCGGCTTCGCGGCCGCTCAACGTAGAGTCCCTGCCGTCGGAGTACTGGGCGGTGTCGCGGTATCGCATCAGGTTGACCATCCACACAGGGCCGTCTTCTTCTTCGGCGGTAGTCGCAAGGCGCAGTCCGTAGTCGAAGTCGATCTGCCCGTAACGAACGGAGAGGTCCGTTACCGAATTTTCAACCTGAGATTTCTCAGTCATCTTCATCTCGATTCATGTCGCTGGAAGGGTTGCAGTCATGACGTACCAAGAAATAGTAGTCAGGTCGTACTAACAACTAGCACTCATACTGCACCAATTTAGACCCTGCTGCTGCCCCTACTGCATCGCTCCTGCCAATAGATTCTCAGGCACAACCTCTGTCACACTGGTGCATGACCAAACTTGGACTCCAGATCCCCAACTTTAACTTTCCCGGTGGAAGCCCCGGGAAGATTTTTCCAACAGTTGTTGCTGCCGCTCAGGTTGCCGAAGCATCTGGATTCGACACGGTGTTAGTAATGGATCACTTCTATCAGCTACCTGGTCTGGGAGAACCTGATGACTTCATGCTCGAGGCGTACACGCTCTTGGGCGCTCTTGCCTCGGTTACTTCTTCGGTTCGACTCGGAGCCCTTGTGACTGGCAACACGTATCGCAACCCGGCAATCCTGGCCAAGGCAGTGACCACACTCGACATCGTCTCCGGGGGTAGGGCGCAGCTAGGAATCGGATGTGGCTGGTTTGAACTCGAACATGATTCCTTTGGCATCGAATTCGGCACCTTCACGGATCGGTTCGAGATGCTTGAAGAGGCTCTACAGGTCATCTTGCCGATGCTTCGAGATGAGCGGCCCTCGATCGATGGCAAGCACTACAAAATCACGCAGGCAATCAATCAGCCAGCACCGCTGTCTTCCATTCCCGTGATGATTGGGGGTAGCGGTGAAAAGAAGACTCTGCGGATGGTGGCGCAATACGCCACCCTCGGAAACCTCACCTGCGAACCGGGAGAGGTTCAGCGCAAGGTCGAAGCCCTTGCCGGGCATTGCGAGCGCCTCGGCCGAGACCGTTCAGAGATTCAACTCTCATGGAATCGAGTGGCCTGCATTGCTCCCACCACAGCCGAGGCAGAGGCCGAGCGTGACCTGTACTTGGCCTCCCGTGGAATGGATTGGAACAACCTTCCCGAGGAAATTCAAGAAGTGATTGAGGGAATGATCGTCGTGGGAGATCCCGATACGGTCGGTCAGAAGTTCAGCGAGTGGAAGGCTCTTGGAGTTGACGGCTTTACTGTTTCCCTGCCGGCGAACTTGCATCTTCCGGAGAGAGTCGCCCTGTTAGGTCAAACTTTGAGTACCATTTAGTTAAACGTGAACTTCTCATGAACAAATCAAGCGGGGGCAATCTAAGATAATTGACTAATCGTCAGTCAGTTGATTGAATATATTTAAGTGCCCCGACCCGAGGTAGCGATGTGGTGATGAACGAACCGAGTGAGAAACTCGATATCGGTACTGTGCACCCCGCGTTGTTCGCTGCCTCCGTTGACGGCCGAACAGCCCGGAAGAACTCCAATAAGGATGCCGTAGTTGAAGCCGCACTGAAGCTCTTTGAGGCAGGCAACAAGAATCCCAAGATGGAGGATATTGCTGCAGTAGCCGGCGTCTCGGTTCGTTCGGCTTATCGCTACTTCTCGAACGTCGAGGAAATTACCGAGGCAGCAGCCGTTGAGAACTTAGCCAAATATGGCGCATTGTTTGAGGTCGAAAACTTGGGGGTTGGCACCCTTGATGAGCGAATTCGGAATCTCATAACCAGCCGCATGCGGCTATTTGATGAGGCCCACGCAATGATTGCGGCCGTCGTGATTCACCGCTACGAAGATAATTTCATCGGCAATATGCTGGCGTGGCGTCTTCAGCATATGTACCTGCAAAACCTAGAGATGTTCTCGGCTGAGCTCAGTCGACTGCCTGCACTAGAAAGTCAACAGGTCGCAGCGGCACTTGATGGGATCTTGAGCTTTGATAACGCCGAGTCCATGCGACGGCGGCTGGGGTTCACCTCGGGCGCGGTTGCAGACGCCATGATCTATGCCTTCCACTGTCTCTTGGATCCTGCGTAGTCGCAAGAGGGTCTCTGCTACTAGCCAGGGTGACGGATTACCTAGCTAAGCCCAACCGCCGGCGTAGCTGACGAATTGGCCGGTTGTAAAACCGCTGGTTCCATCAAGAAATGCCATGGCAAACGAAGCAAATTCTTCCATGGTGCCGAGTCGCTTCATGGGGACCTGTGCTTCTACCAGCGCTCGCACGTCAGGGTCATCGGAACCCACTGCCTGATGGAACTCGGGAAAGTCCATAAAGTTGGTTCCAAGTGCATTGACCTGAACTCCGGTTGCGGCAATCTCTTGGGCCAGGTTCTTTGCCATCATGGTCGCCCCAGCCCGAACTGAGGAGTACAGCGCGGCGCCCTTCGTGGGTCGAGCGCCCGCAGCACTCGTAATCATCACAATCTGACCAGAGCCCTGCGCAATCATCGGCTCAGCCGCGGCCTTTAAGAAGCGATAGGGGGCCTCAACGCAGCCTTGAAGCAACTTCTGCAAATCCTCTATTGAGGAATCCATGAACTTGCCGGGAATAATCCTGCCCGTAAAGGCCGCCGCTGCATCGATTCGCCCGAAGCGATCAATGCCCGCTGCCACCAGAGTTTCGGCAGCCCCGGCATGAGCCAGATTCGCAACCCCAGCCACGGCTTCGACCTGTGCACCCAAGTCGGCCAGCTCTGCGACTAACTCACTCGAGGGATTGCCAAGCACCAGGTCGTGCCCACGGCCTGCGAACTCGCGTGCCAATGCGGGGCCAACATACCCACCGGCCTCATTGACGAGTGCGACTCTGCGCTGCGTGGTCATCGTTCAACTCTTTCGGATTTGGTTGTTGAAGTGTTCATGCTGAGCAGTCGCATCATTTCTCTTGCGACCATCGGTCCGGCATTTTGGTTTTGTCCAGTTACTAGGTTGCCGTCAACGACCCAGTGGTTGGCAAACGGATCGCGGAAGCGGGTTGAAGACTCAAAAAGGGCACCCCTTTTTCGAAGCTCAGTCTCGGGGTGCTGCGGTGTTGATTCAATTCCTAACTCACGCACCTGCTTATCGGTAACCGCGCTGACGCGCCGCCCTTCCACAAGCGGTCGGCCCTGCGGGGTACTTGCGTTACACAGTCCGAGCGGTCCGTGACAGACCCCACCGAGAACAAGCCCCGCAGCGGCTGCCTCTGAGACCTTCTGAGCTAGGGCTGCAGACTCGCCGAAATCAAAAGCCGCGCCCCATCCGCCCGCTAGAAAGACCAGGTCATACTCGCTCATATCTAGGGTTCCGATGGGCAGCGAGTCGGCCACCTTGGAACGCAATTCTTGATCTGCCAAAAAGCGATCATCTGCAGCACACCGCAGAACGGGAACTAGCGACTGAGGATCAACCGGGATGATTCCGCCGAGCGGACTAGCAAGATCCACCCGCATGCCTGCGTCAAGAAACGCATAGTAAGGCGCCGTCATCTCTGAGGAATACACGCCCGTTGCCTTGCCGATATCTAGCGTGGCGTGGTTGGTACACACCACTA
>CAMDAT010000125.1 GCA_945888825.1 Bifidobacterium breve
GCCAGGGGACTGGGTCAGACCACTCCGGGTCTTCAACCTCGCTCACTCGTGGGATTTGGTAATTCGGTGGCTGTTGGCCGGCGTGATACCAGAAGAAGACAAAGCCATCTTGTTCGCAGACCGGGTAGGTAGGCACGCAGGCTTTGGCAGGAATCCTGGCATCGCTATACGGGATTTCTACGCATACCCCATCGGTGTCATAACGCCACCCGTGATACGGGCAATTGATGGAGTCGCCCGTCACCCAGCCGCCACCAAGATGCGCCCCAAGGTGTGGGCAGTGAGCATCCATGACTACCGCTTCGCCCGACTCACCCCGATACACAACCAGTTCTTTGCCAACCGCAACCACTGAGTGAATCTGAGTGGCGACGAGCTCTTCGCTGCCCACAATGCAGTACCAGCCGTTGGGGATTGGTGGAGAGGGTGGCCTGTCGGGCAGGGAGTACTCAAAGGCTCTCGGTTTGACCGCACTTTGGGCACTGGGCCCCGTTGACTCGTGTCTGGCTCGGTCGCCCAATCCAGGCGGTACGACGGTATCGCGTAGCGTCTGGGTGATCGGTGAGACCACGGGCCGTGCAGAAGCCTCGGGTGCGCTTTGGGCGGCGTCAGTTGAGTCAGACATATGGTTCACCTTGTTCGGTTCAGCTTGCGGGTTCTGAGTAGGACTTGATCTCTAGGTGCTCTTCGAATCCGGCTAGGCCCATTTCTCTGCCAAGGCCCGACTGCTTATAGCCGCCGAAGGGAACATCAGGCGCATACCAGACCCCACCGTTGATCGACATCGTCCCGGTCCGGATTCGCTTGGCTACTGCAAGAGCGTGTGCTGGGTCATCCGAGAAGATCGCACCCGAGAGCCCGTAGATGGAGTCGTTCGCAATAGCCACTGCTTCATCGTCATCTGCATAGGGGATGGCGACGAGCACTGGCCCAAAGATCTCTTCTTGGGCTGCAGTCATCTGGTTAGTGACACCTGCGAGCAGGGTGGGCTCATAGAAGAAGCCGTTGTCTAAATCGGCTGGACGCTTGCCGCCACAGACAATGGTGGCACCTTGGTCTACGGCGCCTTGCACATAGCCCTCAACACGATCTCGTTGCGCAGCGGTAATGAGCGGGCCCATAACAGTGGCCGCATCAGCGGGGTCGCCAACAGTAATGGTGGACATCATCGCTGCGATCTGCTCCACGCCTTCTTCGTAGCGATCCTGAGGGATCAACACCCGTGTGGTGAGCGCGCATCCTTGGCCTGCAACCACGCCTGTGCCGATGGCAGCGAAGGCAGCCGCAAGGCCCATATCGGCAACGTCCTCGAGGATCAGGTGAACCGACTTGCCGCCTAGCTCCAAGAACACTTTGGTCAGGTTCTCTGCCGCTGCTGCCATGATCCGGCGACCAGTCTCGGTGGATCCAGTAAAGCTGATCAGGTCGACCCGTGGGTCTGTGGTGAGGAACGCCCCAAACTTCTTGTCGGCAGCAGTCACCACATTGAGCACGCCGGCTGGCAGGTCGGTGTGCTCGGCAAAAAGCTGACCTAGGGCAAGGCCCGTCCACGGAGTCTCTGGGGCGGGTTTGAGTACCACGGTGCAACCCGCTGCTAGAGCGGGCACCACTTTGGCAATGTTGATGTGATTCGGAACGTTCCACGGGGTAATCGCTGCGACCACTCCGATTGGCTCGCGTTCAATCCACCGGCGCGCAGGGCCACCCATGGTGTCTCGCACACCCAAGTCGGTGCTCCAGTCATATGACTCGGCCAGGTTGGCAAACCATTCCACTATTGCAAGAGGCTCGTGAACCTGAACCGTTGCGCATGACCCAAGAGGGGCTCCAACCTCGGTCACGGTGATCTCGGTCAGTTCTTGCTCATGCGCTCGAAGCGCATCATCGAGTTGACGCAGAACCCGAACCCGGAGAGCTACATCGTTAGCCCAGTCGGTTTCATCAAAGGCTCGACGAGCGGCGCTCAGCGCCTCTTCGCCATCGGCTGCAGTTGCATCCGGTGCCGTCCCAGCAACCTGGCCAGTAGTGGGATTGATGTTGTCGAAGGTGGCTCCGCCGGTTGCAGCACGGAGCTGGCCGTCGATCAGTAAGCGGTGATTAGTAGTGAGTGAACTCATGACTCATTCTGCCCCTGTTCATGATTGAGTGGTTGCCGAATCGGCACGCGCATCATCGAGAAGTCTGCTGCAGCGATGATGTGATCATCTTCGTCATACACCTTGCACTCCACCACGATCAGTTGACTACCGATGCGAACCACATCGGCTTTGGCCACAACCTGTGCGGTTCTGGGCCGACCCAAGTACCGAACGTGCATATCTGCAGTGACCAGTGATTCTTTTTCGGGGTCAAAGTCAGTTGCCCGTGCTGCGGCAAGTGCACAGGCCAGGTCAACCATCGTTGCGATTGCACCGCCATGAAGATTGGCAGTAAACCCAAAAGCTCCAGGCTGCACAGGCATGACAACCTCTGCATGCTGTGATCCCTTCTCTGGGTAGGCCCAAGTCAGTCCCAAAAGGGCGTGCAGCGGGATCTCTCCGGCTTGTGCTCGCCGCTGTGCAGATTCGGCGCTGATGGAATTGCTATCGGACACGGGTGAGTCCTATCGGAGTGCAAAAGAAGGGGGTTGGCAGTGGGCTACCAAGAAGCTGCCGGCTGAGGCTTTCGGGATGGCAGAAAGAAATCACCGGGGCCCACCCCGGGTACCAGGCCATCGTGACCCGCCGATGGTATCAGCGAAGGGCCAGAAGGCTTCTGGGTCGAGGGGACCCTCGAGCGTGATTTCTCTGCCAGTGTGGCGATTGGTCACCAGCTCAGCTGTAGCAGGGGCCAACATCGGCAAGAGCTCGGTGTAGGGGTCCCAAGAACTTTCTGTCAGGGTCAGAGTTCCATCAAGTATTTCGGTGTGCGTGGTGGAGCCGTTGGTGCGAACTCGAACCACGTGCGGTGCAAAGTCATAGGAACGTTCTTTGCCGCCAACAGCGCGCGAGGACTTGATCCACCATTCGTTCTCTTCGAACTCCTCGCCCGTTGGGTCTGGGGCTGCGGTGACGTTGCCCTCAAAGCGCAAGAAGGTGGTTCCCTGATGCGTACAGGATGCGTGAATCTGATCCTCAAGCCTGTACAGCCGCACTTGGCAGGGAAACTTGGGTTGCCCATTGGTTTCACGGCTGATGAAGATGGCGGCCTCTTGGTCGATTCCGATTCCAAGCGTGTAGTTGCCTGCCATGCCGTTATAGGTCGCCGGAATCTTGGTACTGACTCCGAATTCGGGCTCGCCGTGCACTGGAACGCAGTAGATGCTGATCTGCACTGTGGAGTCTGAAGTCGGCTCAAGCCCTGGGGGCAATAGAGCAGCAATACAGTCCGGGTCGGTCGGGTAGTTCAGAACCAATTTGGGCCAGCCCGTAATGGCTGCTGGGCGAACAAGTGGCTGATCAGTCATGTGTTGCTCCCTTGTTCCGTTGTTTCTTGCTCGGTCGTTGTTTGCTCGGGCTCGGCTCGGCCGTGATGAAGTGAAGGATCAGCGCTCGAATGCTCTGTTGAAACAACAAAAAGACATCGGGTGGTTCGCACAGCGCCTGCGTGGTTTCGGCGTCGATCTGCTCATCGATGACCTCGGACCACAGCTCCGAGGAACGGTACTCGGCTGAAATGCTCGCCTCGTTACGAAAGGCCACTACCAAGAATCCGGCAGTGCACATCAGGATTGCGCGCAGAGCATCTCGCAGCGCTGCTCCGCTCAGCCCAGCAGCCTGCAACTCCCGAGCCAAGGCCAACTCAAGGGGCATCGCGAGCAACGAAGTCGCGCCAACCTGATGGGCCAGTGCGGTGACGTTCCGGTGATCTAACGCGCTACTCCAGATGTGTTCGCTCACCGATTGAATACGATCAGCCGGATTCTGGCCCTCAATCATGATCTCCGCTTGCTGCGCGGACGAATGTCGAATGAGCGCCAGGATCAAATCATCTCGGCCACCAACATGGTGATAGATGGTGGTGGTGGTCACCCCGAGCTCGGCAGCCAGCTTGCGCATGCTCAGCGCCTCGGCTCCGCGAGTCTCAACGAGCTGTAGCGCGGCGACCACGACATCCTCATAATCCAGCCCGGCGCGCTTTGCTGTGCCCGTGGCCTGATTCTGTGGCTTGATGGTTGCTGCGGCAGCAGTGGTGGTCACGTAGTGAAGCTTTTCTGTAAATGGGTTACGAGAAGGACAGGGTTGCCATGCGGGCGGGGTTCTGTAACAGTGTGCAAGAATACTAGGACAGTGTGCAAGTAATTGCCTGCAATCTGCCCAGACCTACAAAGTGGCCAGTACAAGTCGGAGGAACTGATATGCCAAACCCGCTCGAAGGTGTCGACACAAGCAACGACCCATATGTGATTGTCTCCTCGGATACTCATGCCGGCTTACAAGTTGGGGAGTATCGGGAGTACTTGGACTCACAGTTTCACCCTCAGTTTGATGAGTGGGTACTTGAGCGCCATAACCATCGTCGACTCGTAGAAGAGATGAATGGCGAGTACGTAGCGAAGTGGGAGGGCGAGAATGAAGAAGGCCTGCGCGGTGCGTATGATCCGGTTATTCGCGATAAGGCTCTGGATGCTGATGGCATTGCTGGCGAAGTGATCTTTGCCGATGGTGACTCTGTGAGTGGCCAAGAGTCTCCGCCCTTTGGTGCTGGTCTTGCAGCGGGGCAGATCACCGACCCGGCGCTGGCCTTTGCTGGTGCTCGCGCCCATAACCGCTGGCTCGAAGAGTTCTGTGCCACGAATCCAAACCGGCGAGCTGGGGTTGCACTCGTGCCGATCATTCATGACATCGAAGAATCCGTCAAAGAGATACAGGCTCTAGCAGGCAAGCCCGGGATCAAGGGGATCATGGTGCCGACCATGTGGCACGACAAGCCCTCCTATGGTCACCCTTGCTATGACCCGATTTGGGCTGCATGTGCAGATGCTGGCTTGGTAGTGCATACGCACTCTGGTGAGGGGGATTGGGATAGCTACAACGAAAACATTGCGCAGTTCGTGTTAGAGGTTCCGTTCTGGACGCACCGGATTTTGTGGCAACTGTTGTTGTCAGGAAAGTTCGACAAGTTCCCTGGCCTTCGCTACGCAGTAGTGGAGTGCGGCTCGTATTGGTTGGGTGACCTTCTGTGGAAGGCCGACACAACCTTCGGGGCAAACGGCAAGGTCAAGAAACTGAACTCTCGGACCAAAGGCCTGATGAAGCGCCTGCCATCTGAGTACCTCGGCGACAACGTCTTTATTGGCGCATCCACCATGAGCCGTGAAGAGATTCGACGCAGGCATGTGAACGGCATTGACGCACTCATGTGGGGGACTGATTACCCGCACCCCGAAGGCTCGTGGCCGCACACGGTTGAACGTCTCGAAACTGACTTCCAGAAGGTATCTATCGAAGACACCAGGTTGCTGCTCGGGCTCAATGCCGTGAAGTGTTACGACCTTGACCTAGCTGCGCTGACCAAGATTGCTCAAGAGGTTGGGCCGACTCCCGAGAAGCTCAATCAGGATCCCACCTTGCGCACGGCCCCGGGTGCCATCCGTGAAGCCCGCTGGTGGTTCGATGACTACGGCATGCAATGGCCTAGCTGATCATGACGACTCAACTTGAAGAACTTCAGATTGATGGCGCAGTCGCAGTGGTTACTGGCGGTGCAAACGGCATTGGTAAGGCCCTTGTCAGAGCGCTGCTCGGTGCGAATGCAACCGTGGTTATCGCCGATATTGAACAGGCTGTTTTAAGTGCCACGGTTGCCGAACTCTCTCCCTTGGGCGCAGTAACTGGCATCCGAACCGACGTGACAGATGAGGCCTCAGTGACTGCCTTAGCCGATCAAGTCTTTGAGCAGTTTGGTCGGTGCAACTTGTTGTTCCTGAATGCCGGGGTGACCTCGGGTGGTGGGGGACTGCCCTGGGAGCAAGAGCCAAATGACTGGCGCTGGTGCTTTGGGGTCAACGTGTTTGGCACCGGTATCTGCAGTTCGGTGTTTATTCCGCGCATGATTGAGTCGACACAGCCAGGGCAGATCATTGTGACCTCATCCAAAGATGGTGGTGTTGCGCCCGTACCAACGGCATCCATCTATGCAGCTTCGAAGGCTGCGCTGACCTGCTTTGCCGAGTCGCTGGATCACAACCTGATCAACAACAACACGGCTCTGCGAGCCTCGGTGTTCTATCCCTCGGGTGGGCTGCTCGATACGGGGTTGTACTCGGCTGCTAGAAATCGTCCCGAGCATCTGCAGCGTCAGGGCGCAGGGACTGGGCGAGGAAGCATGAGCTTTGATGAACTCGTGGCTCGTGTGGCGAAAGCACCGGGCAAGGATCCTGCAGTGGCTGACCTAGACGAGTTGGCTGAATTTGTGGTCGAGGGTGTGCGCAAGCGCAGGTTCATAATTGCTCGAGATCTAGATGCCACCGCAGAGCTGTTACATCAGCGTGCTGATTCGATCGGCCGCGGAGATTTGCCTCCGCAGCACGGGCTAGTTCTGGGCTAGTTCTGGTTAGTTCTGGGCTAGCGCGAGCTAGTTGCGAGGTGACGTCGGCCTGAGTGCGGCAGCGAAAACTGCTGCAACCTCGGTTGCGTAACCCGTAGTGGCAGTGCTTCCGAGCTGCACTACCGACATCAGCAAGGCCAACATGATCGCAACGATTCCGTTTGCCATGACCAGCGGGTCGACATCGGGTCGTATGGTCCCAGCGGTTTGCTCGGATTGCAATCGTGTAGCGCATGCCGCTCGCAACTCTTTGAGTGCTGGAATCTCTAGGACTCGATCAGTTGCCTCGGGCTCTAGGCCGGCGAGGAGTCGCCGTGACAACGGGTGTTGCTCGGCCGTGGCCACCAGAGTGAAGAACAGTCGCTGCTGCCAGTCGGCCTCGGGTTGCCAGTCGGCCTCGGGTTGCTTCCGGCTGTCTTGTGAATCGGTCACGAAAGCAAGGCCTTCTTGGATGTGAGCGGCAACGTCTTGGTCTACTGCTGCCAAGAACAGCGCCTCTTTGTTTTTGAAGTAGGCAAACGCAATCGTTCCACCCAATCCGGCATCACGAGCAATATCTGCAACCGAGGTTGAGCGGTAGCCGCTTTTTGCGAAGCGAAGCACGGCTGCATCAAGGATTGCCTGACGGGTCTGTTCGCCTTTGCGTGTTTGAGACTCAAGAACTGGGGAATCCACGGCTTCGTTTCTAGCATAAAAATTGAGTAATTGACGAAAGTACTCAAATCGCATAGCTTTTGGAATCTGCGGAATTGCTCCCTTCTTGGAGTCTCTGCCCATTTCACTAGCGAAGGCTCGGACACTATGGAAACTCTTGACGCTCAAGACCCCCACAAGCCTGTGGAACACCTTGATGTCTTGATCGTCGGTGCTGGCCTATCGGGAATCAGCGCGGCGCACTTTGTGAAGACCGAGTGCCCGTGGGCAAGTTACGCACTCTTTGAGGCAAGAGATTCAATCGGGGGAACCTGGGACTTGTTCCGCTACCCGGGAATCCGCTCCGACTCAGACATGTTCACGCTTGGATTCTCGTTCCGACCTTGGCAAGGCGAAAAGTCCATTGCTGATGGCGAATCAATCCTGCAGTACATCAAAGACACAGCTGCCGAGGAGGGAATTGATCGTAAAATTCGGTTTGGGCACAAAATCATTTCTGCTGATTGGTCCTCGGCAGACTCGCTCTGGCGGATCACTGCAGAACGAAGCAGTAGCGGCGAACAATTTGAACTCACTGCAGGCTTCTTGTACTCCTGCACGGGCTACTACCGATACGACCATGGCTATCAGCCAGAGTTTGCAGGCCTTGCGGACTTTCAGGGCGAAGTCATTCACCCCCAGCAGTGGCC
>CAMDAT010000126.1 GCA_945888825.1 Bifidobacterium breve
CGAGCTTGTTCTAGGGTCGAACCCACTGCAGTCACGTCCAGCACGCGACCACCAGCGGTAACAAATTCGCCCTGAGGGTTCTGAGTTACTCCGGCACAAAACACGGTGACCCCGGGTACCGACTCGGCTAGCGACAAGCCGTGAATCACATCACCCGTTCGCGGCGCCGAGGGGTAGCCCTCTGCGGCACAGACCACGGTCACCACAGCATCCTCGGTGAACTCGGGTTCAGTCTGCAGATTTCCAGCGGCAGCCTGAGCCAACAACTCAGCAAGATCACTACTTAGGCGTGGGACAACCACCTGACATTCCGGGTCCCCAAAGCGCACGTTGTACTCAATCATCTTGAGCCCCTGCGGGGTCAGCATGAGCCCGGCGTACAACACCCCGCGGTAGTCAATTCCCCGAGCAGTCAGTTCTGCCAACGTTGGCTCGATGAACTCAACCATCACCTGTTTAAGTAACTCATAAGTCACCAGCGGGACGGGAGAGTAGGCACCCATGCCGCCAGTATTTGGGCCGATATCGCCGTCTTGGATGCGTTTGAAATCCTGTGCAGGCGCAAGCAGAACGGCACGCTTTCCATCACAGATTGCCAGCACCGACAGTTCCGGGCCCGTCAAACCTTCTTCAATCACCAGTCTGCGGCCAGCATCGCCAAAGGCCTGTCCCGACAGATACTCCTCGACTGCATTTCTGGCCTCTGCGAGTGACTCCGTTACAACAACGCCCTTACCGGCAGCCAGACCATCTGTCTTAATCACAAACGGCGGGGTCATGCGGTCAAGAAATGCGAGCGCTGCGTCGATCTCGGTAAATGACTCGTGCTGGGCAGTGGGTACCCCGGCTGCAACCAAGAGTTCCTTCATCCACGCTTTCGATCCCTCTAAACGCGCTCCGTCTGCTCCAGGACCAAATACCAAATTCCCAGCAGCGCGCAGTCGGTCAGCTAGGCCATCAACGAGCGGAACCTCGGGGCCGATCACAAAGAGGTCGGCCTGGATCTGTTCTGGGTCAGTGTCTACAGAGTTGGGGATTCCTGGGTTACCCGGGGTAACAACAACCTGAGCAGTGCGTGCCAGCACATGCGCTAACGCATGCTCGCGGCCGCCGCTACCAACAACGCACACCTTCAATGGCGGCACTGCTCAACCAGCACTGCTGGGCGGGTTCACGCGCTCCACTAGCTCAAAGGCCAAGAGTTCGGCACCCGTGGATACCGGACGCTGCCCTTCTGGTCCGCCTGCTGGAGCGCCGCCTGTTGGAGGGCCGCCTGCTGCTGGGCCGCCTGCTGCTGCATGGCCCTTGGCAAAGTCTTGGCTGTTCATCCAACCTTGAAATGCATCCTCGGATTCCCACCAAGTCATCACAAAATAACGATCCCCGCCCTCAGTTGGGCGAAGCAGTTGAAACCCTTCAAACCCAGGGGAGTTCTCTACTGCGCCTGCTCGAGCGGCGAAGCGCTTTTCTAGTTCTGGGCCTGCACCCTCGGGTACTGAAATTGCGTTGATCTTTACAACAGTCATGAGACTCCTCTAATTCTGGGCATTAAAATAAACATACTGATCGCGGCCGGGACCAGTACCGACTACACCAATCGGAACCCCAACCTGCTCCTGCAAAAATTCCAAATACGCAATTGCGTTAGCCGGAAGTTCGTGACGCTCGCGAACTGCAGTCAAGTCGGTGTTCCACCCAGGGAACTCCTCGTAAATCGGCACTGCGTCAAACAAATCTGACTGGTGATACGGCAGGTGATCATGGCGCACACCCTTGACGTCATAGGCCACGCACACCTTGAGGGTGTCAAAGGTGTCAAAGATATCCAGCTTGGTGATCGCGATTTCAGACATCGAATTCAACCGCACTGCATGTCGCAGCATGACGGCATCAAACCAACCTGGTCGCCGACGACGCTTGGTGTTCACCCCGTACTCATGACCCAAGTCGACAATTTTGTCACCGGTTTCATCAAAGAGTTCAGTGGGCATTGGGCCAGAGCCAACGCGGGTGACATAGGCCTTTGCAATGCCAATCACTCGGTCAATGTGACGTGGCCCCACGCCAGCGCCCACACACGCTCCGCCCGCAATCGGATTGGATGAAGTCACAAATGGGTAGGTGCCGTGATCAAGATCCAAGAATGTTGCCTGTGCGCCTTCAAGCAACACGTTCTCACCGCGCTCCAAAGATTCGTGAATCAACGTCACGGTATCGGTGACGTAGGGAGCAATGCGAGGGGCGACCTCGGTCAGGTATCGATCGGCCATTTCATCGGCGTCAAAGCCCAACCGGTTGTACACCTTGGCAAGGATCAGATTCTTTTCGGCCACCACTGCCGACAGCTTTTCTCTAAAGATCGCTTCGTCGAGCAGGTCCTGAACCCGCAGTCCAACTCGGCTGGCTTTATCGGCATACGCAGGGCCAATTCCGCGCTTCGTGGTCCCGAGCTTGTTCTTTCCTAGGTGCCGCTCAATCAGGCGATCCAGTTCTTGGTGGTACGGCAGGATCAAGTGGGCGTTACCTGATACGCGCAACTTCGAACAATCCACTCCACGCGCCTGCAAGCCATCGATCTCGGCGAGCATCACGACGGGGTCCACCACTACACCGTTGCCAATCACCGGGGTGATGTGGTCGTACAGCACCCCAGACGGGATGAGTTGCAGAGCGAAAGACTCTCCGTTGACCACCAGAGTGTGGCCAGCGTTGTGGCCTCCTTGGTACCTCACAACCAACTGCATCTCTTTTGCAATGAGGTCAGTCAGTTTTCCTTTGCCTTCATCACCCCATTGGGTGCCTACCACGACGGTCGCTGGCACGTGGATCCTCTCGGTTAGGCCCCAAATCGGGCACGCTTTAGGTTACCCGCTGGCTCCGGTCGGTTGAAATGATGAGGGATAGAGCCGAAACCGAACTGATTGGGGCTACCTTCAAATGATGCGAAGTTCGCCACTCCTTCCGTTACTACGCGCCGACTGGGCCGCCAACAAGGCAAATCCAAAGGGCCTGGTGGTCACAACAGCGTTTCGCATTGCGCACCACGTACGCGGAACTGGCCGACCACCTGTGTGGTCATTGCCCATCATCGTGTTGTACCGACTGCTCGTTGACTGGATTCTTGGAATCGAGATTCCACCTAGCGTGCAGGCTGGACCGGGCCTGTGCATCTGGCATGGAACGGGGTTGGTTCTGCACAAGGATGTGCAACTGGGATGCAATGTGACGCTGCGTCATGGGGTCACGATCGGCACCTTGGGCGAAGAGGAACTCAGCGCCGCTCCAATCCTCGGAGATTCTGTGAGCGTAGGGGCCGGAGCAATTATTTTGGGTCCGTATCAGATTGGCGATGCCGCGATTATTGGCGCTGGTGCAGTAGTCGTGACTGATGTCCCCGCCGGCGCAACTGTGGTTGGAAACCCAGGCAGAATCCTGCCGAACAAAGACACATCCGAGCAATGACTGAGTCGGCCCAACCTGCATGTACCGGCATACGCGTGATCGTCGTGGCTCATGGGCCACCTCTGAAGGGCGGAATCGCAACCGTGGCTCTCGACTTGGTTGAGGACCCAGGGTTGAACGCCGAGTTTGAGATGGTGTTTCAGAACACAGCCCAAAACGATAGCCAACGCGGCAAGTTCGCAGTAGAGAATCTCAAACGTGCCGCAGCGGATGCTTGGAACACTTTTCGCTTAGCCCGCAAAGGCAGTGTGGTTCACTCGCATGCTGTTCAAGACCCATGGCTCGTTGCATGGAGGCAGGTATCTATTGCGCTCGCTGCTCGTCTGCGCGGTGCTCGTGTGCTGTTACACAATCACAATCAGGCCCCTTATATGGAGCTTCCCGGTGAGTACAAGGTCAGCCGACTCAATCGCTGGGCATTTGCGCTCTTAGACAAGCTTGTTCAGGCGAACATCTTGATTGCTCCAGCGGGCGAGCCAAACATCCGCAAGTACATGCCAACCGTCGCACTGCCAGTCATTGCAAATTCCGTGGTGGTCGAAACTGTCCCTCAGAGCAGCGCTGTTCATGATCCGCCGGTGATTCTCTTTATTGGGGAACTACTCGAACGTAAAGGCATCGTCATTCTTCTTGATGCCCTCGATCAACTCGATGCGCAGGGAGTTGGAAACTACGAACTGCGGATTCTTGGCGATAACCGCCCAGGGCTGGATCCGCTGAAGGATCAGATGGTGAACGAGATCACGGCCCGGGGCCGCGGCGACACCATGACGGGGCCGGTCTCACGCAGTGAGGTGTACCGGCATTTCTCCGAAGCAGACCTGTATGTCTTTCCCACCTTTACTGAGGGGCAACCCTTTACGGTGATCGAGGCGCTTGCTGCCGGAGTGCCCATTGTTGCAAGCAATATTCAAGCCATTTCCAACATGATTACCGAGGGCGTTCATGGCCGCATGATCGCGCTAGATGACACTCCAGGATTTGCAGAGGCCATCTCTGAGTTGCTCGCTGACCCTGAGCGCCGCTCGCAGATCTCGCAGGCAAATCGAACCTTGGCTCTGCAGCGCTTTGACCGGGCAGTGTTCCGAGAGCGAATCGCCGAGTTGTATCGCGAGCACGGCCGCGCTGCTCAGTAAGGCAGAGCAGCGCGCTAGGTCAGTTCAAGGTCGTGACTTGAGGGCAAAGCTGCCGTCCTCAACCTCAAGGGTCACCCGATTCCCTTCCCCAACGGAACCGTCAAGGATTGCCATAGCAAGACGGTCCCCTACTTGCTTTTGAATCAGGCGCTTGATCGGTCGAGCACCAAATGCAGAGTCATAGCCGTCATGGGCAAGCTTGGCGATAGCGGCTGGAGTCACCTCCAAGGTGATACGTCGTTCTTCGAGCCTGTTGCGAAGCAGCGCCAGTTGAATCTCCACGATTGGTTCAAGGTCCGCCTCCTCTAAGGAGCGGAAGCGAACAATCTCATCTACACGGTTGATGAACTCAGGCCGAAAGAAATCAGCTGGGTCACCCGGCAGATTAGAAGTCATGATGAGTACCGTGTTTGCAAAGCTGACCGTTCGACCTTGCCCATCGGTGAGTCGGCCGTCATCGAGCAGTTGCAACAAAATGTTGAACACATCAGGGTGTGCCTTTTCGACTTCATCGAGCAGCACAACTGCGTAGGGGCGCCGTCTTACTGCCTCAGTGAGTTGGCCACCTTCGTCGTAGCCCACGTATCCAGGAGGAGCACCAACGAGACGACTCACTGCGTGCTTTTCCATGTACTCGCTCATATCGATGCGCACCATCGCACGCTCATCATCAAAGAGGTAGTCGGCCAGGCTACGCGCAAGTTCTGTCTTGCCCACGCCTGTGGGCCCCAAGAATAAGAAGCTGCCGATTGGCCGGTTGGGGTCACTCAACCCAGCGCGACTGCGGCGAATTGCATTAGCCACGGCCGAGACGGGTTCATCTTGTCCAATCACCCTGTGATGCAACACCTCTTCTAGGTGGAGCAACTTGGCCATCTCGCCCTCCAGAAGACGAGACACGGGAACACCCGTCCACTTCGACACCACGGCTGCGATGTCTTCGGCGTCTACCTCTTCTTTCAGCATTTTCTTATCTGCTTGCAGTTCTGCCATCGATGCCGTAGCGGCCTCAACCTCTCTCTGCACAATGGGAAGGTGCCCATAGGTAATCTCCGAGGCGCGAGTGAAGTCACCATCGCGCTCAGCACGCTCGGCCTCTGCGCGAAGGTTCTCGAGTCGCTCCTTCAGTTCTTGAATCTGCGCAAGCGACTCCTTTTCAGCCTGCCAATGCGCATTCATCGAGTCGTGTTCCTCGCGCAGGTTGCCAATCTCTGCTTCGAGCACACTCAAACGTTCCTGGGAGTTGGCGTCAGTCTCTTTTGCTAACGACATTTTCTCGATCTCAAGACCGCGCAACCGGCGCTCCACGATGTCGATCTCGTTTGGCATAGATTCGTTTTCAATCCGCAGACTCGAAGCCGCCTCGTCAACCAAGTCGATGGCCTTATCAGGCAAAAACCGGTCTGTCAGGTAACGCTCTGAGAGCACTGCAGCGGCAACTAACGCTGGGTCTTGAATGCGCACACCATGGTGAATCTCGTAGCGCTCCTGCAGGCCACGAAGAATGGCAATTGTGGACTCCACCGAAGGCTCGCCCACAAAAACCTGCTGAAAGCGGCGTTCAAGTGCCGGGTCTTTCTCGATGTACTTCCGGAACTCATTCAGGGTGGTTGCGCCCACCATACGAAGCTCACCTCGGGCCAGCATGGGCTTTAACATGTTGCCCGCATCCATGGCGCCTTCACCAGTGGCTCCGGCTCCCACCACGGTGTGCATCTCATCAATAAAAGTAATGACCCGACCATCAGACTCTTTGATCTCTGACAGGACAGCTTGCAGCCGCTCCTCAAAGTCGCCCCGGAACTTTGCCCCGGCCACCATGGCGCTCATATCGAGTGCAATGACTCGTTTATCCCGAAGTGAATCAGGGACATCGCCATCGATAATGCGCTGCGCGAGACCCTCAACTACTGCAGTCTTTCCAACGCCAGGCTCCCCAATCAGCACGGGGTTGTTCTTGCGCCGGCGCGACAACACCTGAATCACACGCCGGATCTCTTCATCGCGGCCGATTACTGGATCAAGCTTGCCCTCGCGAGCAGCCTCGGTCAGGTCCTGACCATATTTTTCGAGGGCCTGCAGCGTGTCCTCTGGGTTCTGAGAGGTGACCCGCTTGCTTCCGCGAACCTCTAATAGCGCCGCAAGAACTTGCTCTTTTTCAACCTCTCCCAAGCGCCGCTTGCCGAGCGGCTTGGATGCATCCGTTACAACGAATGCCAACAGCAGATGCTCAGTCGAGATGTACTCGTCAGCAAGTTCTTTACGTTCAGCATCGGCTAGTTCTACGAGTGAAGTAAACGCCTTTCCGACCCGCGACTCTGAACCATAAGAGGTCGGTAATTCCTCAAGGGCTTGATCTGCGCCATCTCGAATCGCTAGCGGCGAGAGCCCAAGCTTTGTCACGACTGGTAAGACCAGTCCGTCTTCTTGGCGCAGTAGTGCTGCCAACAAGTGATCGGGAGTGACCTCGGGGTTATTGCGCGCCTTGGCCGAGTCAAGCGCTGCGCTCACAGCTTCCTGCGTCTTCAAAGTCCAGCTATTTGGATCGAGTCCCATATCAGTCCCTTATTACGGTGTTGCCTTATTACGGTGTTGCCTTATTACGGAGTTGCCTTATTCGGGCTGCTTTGCTCCAGCGCCAACCAATGCCCAAGTTCCAAGTGCCGCCCCACCCAAAGCCAACAGCACCACTACCAAAGCAAAGCCACCGCCCAAGGTCCACCCCAACGCGCTGCCAACATCCACTCCCCCTGAGTCAAGTGCCTGCTCCATCCGCTTGCCACCGGCGGTTGACTTGGGCAGAACTGCGCCCAAGCGAGTGCTCGAGGTTGTGCTCTGGGGCATGCTCGTGGCCGTTGTAGGCAGGGTTGTTGGCGTCACCGTGGTGGCCGGAAGCGATGTAGGTGGTGCAGTCTCTGGCGGAGTGGTTGCTGGTGGCGTGGTGGCTGGTAGGAGAGTCTCTGGCGGCGGAGTTGGTGGGAGTGCGGGGGCTGGGGCAATTTGTGGAACAACCGAATTGACCACTGCACCGAAAACTAAGTCAGTCATGGCCGCTGCTCCCGACCCTGTCAGATGTAGACCATCTCTCGCTGTCAATCCTGTCGATCCGGCAGTAGCTGCATTCCAATCCAACACGGTCACGTTGGGATGCCCGGCTGCTACTTCTCGTACGGCTTGATTTGCAGCGGGGTAATAATCGCG
>CAMDAT010000127.1 GCA_945888825.1 Bifidobacterium breve
TCGGTGGCGAGGAGTTCACCGAAGCATGCAGTTTTGACGCTGCACTTCTTCAAGGAGTGCAAGAGGTGTTGCTCCTCCCAGCGGCCCTTGCCTACGAAAACCCTGGTGAGGTCATTGAAAGGGCTCAGGCATATTTCGCCAGCTTTGGCGTGAGCGTTCGAGTTCTCGATGTCTATCGCCGAGCTGAGGCCATGGAACCACTTCCAAGCGAACTCGCTTCCGCAGCACAGATGCTCTATCTCACTGGTGGTTCGCCGATGCATCTGCGCTCGGTTCTCAAGGACACCCCCTTGCTCGACGGCATTATGGGTGCTTGGCAAGCTGGCGCCACCATTGCTGCGGCTGGAGAAGCTGCCTCGGTGTTGTGCACCCACATGGTGGATAGTCGGGGTGGGGCATTTACCATTGGCCTTGACCTGATCAACACCATGACGGTGATACCCCGTTATAACCAGTGGTCGCCAGAGAAGTGGCATCGTACGGTTGACCTAGCTCAGCCGGGGCTTGCAGTTGTGGGCATTGACGAGGCCACGGCGCTCATCCGGTCACCCGAAGGAGTCTGGAGCGTAGAAGGCGAGGGCAGCGTTCATGTGTTTAGAGATGGCTCTCGTGCCGAAATCTCTCTTCTCAGTGCTCATCTCACCCTATAAATCAATTCACTCCGTAGCTCAGGTCTCGTTGATTGTTACCGAGTTGATGATGACTGCTTTGCTGGGCTCTTGGGACGGAGTGCTCAGGGCGCCGATGGCGTCTACAACTTCGGTGCCTTCAGTTACTTGACCAAAGAACGTGTACAGCGGCTGAAGTTGCTGGCCGCCACCGGGAAGAACAACAAAGAACTGACTGCCGTTGGTGTTCGGCCCAGCGTTTGCCATTGCTAGCGAATAGTCGGTGTAGGCGTCAGAGGAATCGGGGAGTTCGTCTTCGAACTCGTAGCCGAGGTCGTTGTTGCCCCAGGGTGCGCCATCACCGTCACCAGCTTGAATCACGAATCCGGCAACGATTCGATGGAACGGAACTCCGTCGTAATAGTGATACCGGCTCAGCACCACAAAGTTATTGACAGCCTTGGGTGCTGCAGCGGAGTCGAGTTCTGCAGTGAAGGAACCCTCAGTAGTGTCGAAGGTGGCTGTGTACTTGGCCCCAGCTTGGAGACAATCGGGTGGAGGGCCGGCAAATACCTGAACTCGTTCAGCTGAGCCATCAGCAGGTGGACAGGTTGTGGGCTCGGTCAGGGTTGCACCGGCAGGCGGGTCGGGAAGCACTGCTGCTCCGTCGCTCGGCTCGCCGGGAACCGTGGTCGAAGATGCAGAACCCGCTGCAGTTGTCGTAGAAGAACTTGCGGTCTCGTCCGAGCTCTTGCCAGTGAGCAGAACAACGGCACCGATGAGAATCAGTACTGCAAGAACCCCCCCAACAATGCTCAGAATTTTGCGCGTGCGCGCCTTAGATTCGAGCTCTGCTTGGGCCGCATTCAGCCGATTGCGATGGTCTTGTTGACGGGCGTGTTTCTCTGCGTTTGTTCCCACGGCGAGCAAGAGTAGCGAATCTGAGCTGTAGTGAGCGCCTTGCCCAGTGTTAGCGTTTCGCCCGTGGCACTCCTAGTACAAAAGTTCGGCGGAACCTCCGTGGCCGATCCAACTCGGATCCGTGACGTTGCTGATCATGTTGCGCGCTGCCGTCGCCGCGGTGATCAGGTAGTGCTCGTGATCTCTGCAATGGGAAAAGAGACAGATGAACTGCTTCGGCTCGCTCACGAGGTATCCGAGATTCGCCCGGGCAGAGAGATGGACATGCTCATCACTGCCGGTGAACGCAAAGCAGTGGCCTTAGTCTCGATGGCCCTGCATGCAGCGGGAGTTGATTCCGAGAGCTACACCGGCAGCCAGGCCGGGTTTCTGACGGACACCAATCACACGAACGCAAAAATCCTAGAAGTGAACGCTGATCGAATCCGCGAGGCGCTTGATGCAGGCCGAGTGCCCGTTGTTGCTGGCTCACAGGGCATGTCCACTGATCGTGATGTCACTTTTTTAGGGCGCGGTGGTTCAGATACAACTGCTGTTGCCCTCGCAAAGGTGCTCGGTGCCGATGCCTGTGAGCTCTACACCGACGTGTCAGGTGTGTTCACTACCGACCCTCGCGTCGTAGATACTGCCCGCAAGATACACCGCATCTCTTTCGATGAGATGCTCGAAATGACTGCAGCAGGCTGCCCCAAACCGGCCATGCGCTCAGTTGAATTTGCCCACCGTCATCGGGTGCCCCTGCATGTGAGATCTGCATTCACATGGGAGGTCGGTACCTGGGTTACTGAAGAGGATCCTGATATGGAAGAAGCAGTTATTCGTGCCGTGGTTGCTGACTTGTCCGAGGCCAAGGTCACAGTCACCGGGGTGCCGGACCGTCCTGGAATCGCTGCGAACTTGTTCCGGCGTTTGGCTGATGCAGATGTGAACGTTGACATGATCGTGCAGAATGCATCGGAGGGAGGCGTCACAGATATCTCGTTTACGGTGCCGCGACTCGAACTCGATCAGGCTCTGCAGATTTGTGAGGATAAGCGTGCCGAGATTGGCGCTGAGCATGTCACTTCAGGGCAAAGTATCGCCAAGGTAAGCGTGGTTGGAGCTGGTATGAAGTCCAACCCTGGAGTCGCAGCCACAGTGTTTGAGACCCTTGCGAATCACGATGTCAATATTGAGATGATCTCAACCTCGGCTATCCGGATCTCTTGTGTCATCGCTCATGATCAAGCTGACCGAGCGGTTCAGGTCCTGCACGATGTTTTTGAACTCGAAAAAACAGAGTTCTAGTCTCCCCAGGCTTCTAATCGCTAGCAAGTTCAGAGATGACTTGATCGGCAAGAAGGCGACCGTTCAATGTCAGAACTAGTCGGTCTGCTTGATAGGTAGCGAGACCATCATTGAGTAGGCGTTCGGTGCGGTGATCTCGGGGAGCCAAGTGCGGTGGCAAACCTTCGGCAAGGCGGATACCCAACATCAAGTCCTCGAGGTGTCGCTGCTCAGCGGTGAGTCGCTCCGAACCAGATATCGGGGAGGCTCCTCGGCTTAATGTTTGAGCCCAGAGCTTTGGGTCATCGAGGTTCCACCAGCGACGCCCGTCAAGGTGTGAGTGAGCCCCCGGTCCAATTCCCCACCAGTTGTGATTTCGCCAGTACAACAAGTTGTGCTGGCACTGAGCTGAAGGGTTCGCTGCCCAGTTCGAGATTTCGTACCAGTTGAAACCTGCTCGCTGCAATGCAGCCTCTGCAGCAAGGTATCGATCAGCGGCCTCATCCGATGAAGGAGTCGGCAGTGCGCCGCTGCGAACTCTGGCCGCCAGCTTGGTACTCGGCTCGATGCTGAGTGCATACGCGCTGAGGTGATCAATCTGGGTGGATAGCGCCGCTTCTAAGGTGAGGGAGAAGTCCTGTTCGGTCTCGCCGGGGGTGCCGTAGATCAGATCCAAGCTGATGTGATCAAACCCGGCAAGGCGCGCTTCGCTGACTGCCTGTAGTGACCGCTCAGGATCATGCGTGCGGTCGAGAAGCTGCAATATGCGGGGCTGGATGCTCTGCATACCGAACGAGACCCTCGTTGCGCCGCGCTGTCGAAGTTGTTCGAGTTGGCCAGGCGCAAGTTCGTCCGGATTCGCCTCGACCGTTACCTCTATGTCTCGCTCAACTTCGAAACGATCAACGATTGCAGAAAGAATGCGTCCAAGTTGCTCAGCGCTCAGCAGGGTTGGAGTGCCTCCGCCAAAGAAAATGCTGTGAAGCGCAGGTCGATCCTGGCCTAGGGATTCATCAGCAAGGGCGATTTCGGACAGCACACCCTCGAGGTACTGCTCAATCGGGTCGGAGTGAATCTGAGCAGGGCCAGACTGCTCACTCAAGGTATAGGTGTTGAACGCGCAGTAACCGCACCGTCGAGAACAGAACGGGACATGGATATACATGCCGAGCGGGGTAGAGGCCATTATCTGAGTCTGTCACTGCAGAGCGGAGAACTATCCTGTGGAGCTATGAGTTTTTCTTCCGCCCCCAGTTTCGGCATCTTCGGTGCGACCGGCCAAGTAGGCAGCGTTATGCGCACTCTGCTGGCACAACGTCAGGTTCCCGTCGGTTCGATCCGGTTTTTTGCATCCTCACGCTCCGCTGGTTCGTATCTGCCCTGGGGTGATGGCCAGGTGATTGTTGAAGACACTGCGACTGCAGATTTTTCTGGCATCGACATTGCGCTGTTCTCCAACGGTGCAACTAGCTCACGTGAGTTTGCCCCGCAGGTCGCAGCTGCCGGCGCAATCGTCGTCGATAACTCCTCTGCCTGGCGTATGGATCCGCAGGTTCCGCTTGTGGTGGCCGAGGTCAACCCGCATGCGCTGAAGAGCCTTCCCAAAAGGATTGTGGCCAACCCAAATTGCACCACTATGGCGGCGATGCCAATCCTCAAGCCCCTCGATACCGAGGCAGGCCTTATTCGGCTAGTCGTGAGCACCTATCAGGCAGTTTCGGGTGGAGGGCTTGCAGGAGTCGAGGAACTGGCCACTCAAATCGCAGCTGGTAGCGACCGGGCTAGCGAACTTACCTACGACGGCCAAGCCATAGAGTTTCCAGCTGCTCTGAAGTTCGCTCGCACCATCGGATTTAATGTCATTCCCTTGGCCGGATCAGTGGTCGAGGATGGATCCGAAGAAACCGATGAGGAGCAGAAGCTTCGCAACGAAAGCCGCAAGATTCTTGATCTTCCAGAGCTTCGGGTCTCGGGAACCTGCGTTCGCGTCCCCGTGTTTACTGGTCACTCCTTGTCGATCAACGCCGAGTTCGATCGGCCAATCAGCGCGGAGCGTGCTCGTGAGGTGCTTGGCAGTGCCCCCGGTGTGGTGTTGAGCGAAGTGCCAAACCCACTCGAGGCTGCCGGTGCCGACCCGTCCTTTGTTGGGCGGGTCCGCAAGGATTCCTCAGTAAAAAACGGTTTGGCACTCTTTGTCTCGAACGACAACCTGCGCAAAGGCGCAGCGCTCAACACCATCCAGATCGCAGAGTTGTTGAGTTAGCTCAAGCCGGAGGATTTGTCACGTAACGGTCGGCCGCCTCGGCGAGCGAGATCCCCATCTGGTTGGCCAGTGAAGCTACCCATGCAATGACATCACCGAACTCATGCAGCTGCTGCTCGGGAGTGCCTTTGCGAACTGCCTGAGCAAGTTCGCCAACCTCTTCGCAGAGCCAAGCAACCGTTGCGGGTATTCCCCGCTCTTGGTCTGCTTGGCCGTAGAGCTCTTGCATCAACTCTTGAAACGCCGAGATTTCCATGGCGAGACGTTATCCCGGCCCGAGATCCAACGAATTCAGGAGCGCATAAAGACTTGCACGGTGAAGACGGTTCGCTGGCCGTTACACGTTCCCCAGACAGCGCCAGCCCCCATTGAGGTGAAGCTTGGGTCCACAATGTTGGCACGGTGACCGGGAGAGTTGAGGTAGGCGGTGTGAACCTGCTCGATGTTGCCGCCTCTGCCGACGTTCTCACCCAGCTTGCGCCATTCTGGCGGGGCGCCATCAGAGAGCGTGGAGTGACGAATATTGCATTCATCACGCAGTTGCACAGCCCAAGCATCTGCCTTCATATTCAAGGTGACGTGTTCGGAGAGTGCTGGTAGGCCATTCTCGGCCCGGGTCGAGTTCACTGCGCCGATCACGGCGAGTCGGTCTGAATCACTTGACTCACAAGAAGAAAGTGTGACTGCGCCAAAGGCCAGAGCAAGAAGGACCATGATGAACCGAAAGGTTTTGGGGGCGGGGGTGCCGATCATGAATTAGTTGTCGACCCCATCGGGCATGACCTTGACTTTCTTTTTAAACTTGTGACAACAGACCCACGGTTTCAGCGGAAAACCAAAGATCACCTGACCCCGAAAGGCCAGGTGATTCAGGTTGGTCGGGTGAGGGAGATTTGAACTCCCGACCTCCTCGTCCCGAACGAGGCGCGCTACCAAGCTGCGCTACCACCCGGATTGCGTTGTGATCGTAGTTCTCAGGAGGCTTCGACGGTAACGGGGGCTGCTTCTTCGGCTTCTTCTACACCCTCGGTATAGGTGCCACCCGACAGAACCTGTTGCACGGCCTTGCGTACACGCAACGAGTTCAAGGGCTTCACGAGCCACCCGTCCGCACCTGAGCGCCCAGCAATAAATACGTCTGCCTGCCGGTCAAGCAGAATGAGGATGTTCTGTGGGTCAATGCGGCCGAAGCTCTCTTCGTTTCGCAAACCCATGCAGGTGGCGACTCCGCCCATATTGCCAATTTGCAAGTCCAAGATGACCAAAGCGGGCGCCAATCCGCGAACAGCAGCAAGGACTTCTCGGCCTGCGGTAACGCGCTCGACCTGAGTCGTGGAGTCTGCGAGGGCTGCGTCGATCCCGTTGAAGACCTCGTCGGCATCCGTAGCTACCAGAATGAGTTGAGGAGTTGAAGTGCTCACGGTTCCGAGGTTACATCGGTGTCGAACATCGCTTGGCCCAGCAACTGCAGTGTTGCCATGTTGCTGACCTCAAACGCCTGAACCGGCACCTGCACTACGGGTGCCGGTGCCAATTCCTGAGCGAGACCCAACAAGTGTTTCTGTTCACCTCTAGCAAGGTGCTGCGCCTCAGCTAGGCACTGATACTGCTCACCAAGGGGAGTCCCTGCGTAGCGCTCAGCAAGGTCTTCGGGGCTGTGGTTATCACCAAAGCTTGGTTGCATTCGATTGATAATGAGCGCCCGAACGGTGATTTTCAGCTCTCTGAGTCGAGCAGCAAAAAACTGTGCCTCGGCCATGGTGTCGGCATGCGGTGAAGCAATCAGAATGAATGCAGTATCGGGCTGCGAGAGGAGGGAGTCAACCTCTGCTGCACGCTCTTTGAAGCCCTGTTCCATGCCCTCAAATGCACCAAAGAACGCTATGGCATCCGCAATGACCTCTGTCCCGACCACCTTTGAGATTGATCTCAGCAGAGTTTGGGCTGCAACATTGACTGCCTTAACGATGCCGCGAGTTGGCAGCATCAGCACCTTGTAGATCCGGTGATCTAGGAATTTTGCAAGGCGTCTGGGGGCTTCAAGGAAGTCCAGAGCGTTTCGAGTGGGTGGAGTGTCGACTACGACGAGGTCGTAGTCCGACTCAATAGCAAGCTCGTAGAGCTTTTCCGAGGCCATGTATTCCTGCGTTCCCGACAACGAAGTCGAGATATTGCGATAGAAGCTGTTTTCGAGAATCTGTTCGGTCTGGTTTGAATCCGCTGCGTACCTGCGCACGAGCCCGTCAAAGGTTGCCTTCGTGTCGAGCATCATGGCCCACATCTCGCCGGACCCCTCTGGCAATCCCGGGATCTGCGCAGGCTCGTTAGTCAGGCCATCCAGACCAAGCGCATCAGCTAATCGCCGGGCCGGATCGATGGTCACGACGACTGTCTTGCGACCCTGCAGCGCAGCGTGAAGCGCAATGACCGCAGCAGTGGTTGTCTTGCCAACCCCACCAGACCCGCAACACACAATCACATTGCTCTGCGCCACCACCGACTCAAGCGACATATGAATCAGCTCCGACTTGGTTCAGGTAGGTCGCGAATCTCTGCGAGCAGGCTGTCAGAGAGCTGAGCTAGCCCATCTGGGCCGAGTTCAGATGTGAACACATACGGAAGGAGTAACTGAGCCAGAGGA
>CAMDAT010000128.1 GCA_945888825.1 Bifidobacterium breve
ATGACCTACAGCCCACTCAACGGCGACCCAGTCTCGGACGCAACCTACACCGCCGAATTCACTTGCACAGTGCCCGAGGCGGCAGTTGCAAATGGTGAGGCCGTGCCAGTTGTCTATGGCCACGGTCTTCTTGGATCCTCAGAAGAGGCTGCATCAACTTCGGTGCAACGAACTGCTGCGGCAAACAACTCCTTGTATTGCGCGACCAGTTGGATTGGCCTCGCTGCAGACGATATTGGTTTTGCCTCACAGGCTCTTGCCGATATCAACCTGTTCCCATCAATTCCTGACCGCCTGCAACAGAGCATGCTCAACACGCTGTACCTCGGGCGGGTGATGATTCACGTTGACGGCCTCGGGAACGCCGCTGAATTTCAAACCAGTTCTGGTGCCAACATGATCAACACTGAATCGGCCTACTTCGACGGCAACAGCGAAGGCGGAATCATGGGCGGAGCCGTAACCGCCGTGGCCCAAGACTGGACCAATGCCGTGCTCGGGGTGACCGGTATGAACTACTCAACGCTTCTTCAGCGCAGCGTTGACTTTGATCGATTCGCTTCGATTTTGCGTGAGGCGTACCCGAACGCATTGGATCAGCAACTGACCTTTGGCCTGATTCAGATGCTCTGGGACCGCGGTGAGACCAGCGGCTACGTGCAGCACCTGACTGATCGTGCTTACGAGCGCACGCCTGCCCATGCAGTGATCATTGACGTGGCTTTTGGTGATCATCAGGTAGCACCGATTACTGCACAGAACATCGCTCGCACCCTGAAGATGCCGATCTATAAGCCAACGCTTTCCGCAACCTCTGCTCCGCTCGGAATTCAGCCGTTCTGGTTCTGGAATCTTCCTGGCATCCGCAAGTTCCCGTATGAGGGTTCAGCCCTCGTGTTCTGGGATTCAGGAACTATGGCCCCGCCGAGCGGCAACATCACACCCATCATGAGCGAGCGCTGGATTGCCGAGTGCAGCGGTGAGAACGCCGGAAACGCCGATTCCGCTTTGTGCGCAGACCCGCATGAGGATCCTCGTCGGCAGCCAGCAGTGATGGAGCAGAAGTTGGCCTTCTTCCAGCCCAAGGGCAAGGTCACCAATGTCTGCGCTGAGCAAGCCTGTGTCTCTACTCCAAGTGATGAACTGGGTTACTGACCAGCTGCTTGACTGAGTTTCTGGATTACTGCTCCACTGAAAAAATAAGCAGGTCCTCTGCGAGTACCTCTCGGAGTTGCTGAGCGAGTGCACCGCGCAAGGTTGTTCGTGTCATCCGAAACGGCCCAGCATGGAGCGTTTCTCCTAGCTGCGTGGCAACCTGAATTGCCCGATCCACTACCTGATCGGGCTCTACTACCTCGTCCAAGAACCCTGCCTGCAGAGCTTCTTGGGGTGAGTGCACATGGGCAAGCTGAATTGCTTGGGTAAAGAACCGAGGAGAGAGGCGATCGCGGCACACCTCTGCAGCAAAAGCTGGAACAGGCATTCCGATGCGTACCTCATTCAGCCCAAGTTTGTAGGGGCCCTCGGCGCCGATTCGGATATCCGCGCAGCACAGCAAAATCCCGCCCATTGCCAACGCATGGCCTGTGACCGCAAGCACAACAGGTCGTGAGAATTCAAAGATCCGAATCCCAAGCTCGGCACCCCGACCTAGCAACTCTCGAGCTTGCTCAGGCCCACTAGTCATGACTGCAAGATCAAAACCCGCAGAGAATTTCCCATCTCGCCCGGCAATGACAACTGCGAGTGCGCCATCAGACTCGACACGGTCCAAGGCCAACTCAATCCCGCCGAGGGTGTCATGGGAAAGTGCATTGGCTTTGCCATCATCCACAGTGATGATTGCGGTTTGCTCGACTAGGGAATAGGTCACTGAGTTAGAAGTGTGCTCCGCCTGAGTGGGTGCTGCTGGAGTATCAGTCATGTCCGAACCGTAGGAGGAACTTCTGCCTCGGTCCAACCCCTGCTGAGAATTCTGAATGCTTGGCCGGAGTGAACAGTGGTTTGCGTCGGTTCATGCGCGAAAGTAGGGACTCCCTGAACCGCAGTTTTTACACATATGCATTCGACAAGATCAGATACGCGAGATTTCATCCTGATGGCTGGCCCGGATGGCCCGCGCCTGCCAGCCGTTCCGGCGCTCGATGGGCTGCGCGGTTTGGCGGTGGCTGCAGTCGTTCTGTATCACGCCGAATTTAAGGTGATGATCGGCGGGTACCTAGGGGTCTCGACCTTTTTCACACTCTCCGGATTCTTGATTACGACACTGTTGATCAACGAGTCGGCCCGCAACGGAAGTGTTGCCCTTGGAGCATTTTGGGGCAGGCGATTCCGCAGGTTATTGCCGGCCTCGCTGGCCACCCTGGCCCTAGTGGCAACTCTCTTTGCTTGGCTCGTGGCTACGGCAGATCAACGAGCAACCATGCAGGGAGACATCATCGCATCGGTGTTCGATGTGGCGAACTGGCACTTCATTTTTCAGGGTGCCTCATATGGCGATCTATTTGTTGCCCCTTCGCCGGTGCTTCATTTTTGGAGCCTCGCGATTGAAGAGCAGTTCTATCTGGTTTTTCCCGTCCTGTTGGTCCTTCTCTGGCGGGTCAGCAAAGCGCGGCTTCGCGTCATTGGACTGACCCTCGGGGCGCTAGCTCTGTGCTCCGCTGCGTTGCCTTGGATCTTTACGATGTCCAAGGATCGGATCTACTTTGGGACTGATACCCGTGCTGCCGAATTGCTGCTTGGTGGGGTTCTAGCAGTGGTTCTCTCCCGGGAGCCGGTTCGTCGCAAACTAGCTCTGGTTGCGCACTGGAGGGTGGGCCTGGGTCTACTTGGTGTCGCATTGCTGTCTCTTCAGATCTACTGGTGGTGGACGCTTCCACAGGCAAGCGCATGGTTGTATCGGGGCGGGTTTGCTCTCTATGGGTTGATGAGTTGTGTGGTGATTGCCTCGCTCACCTTGCCTCGGTCCCCGCTTCGTGCGGCGTTCTCAGTGGGTTGGTTGCGCTGGCTGGGCCTTCGTTCCTATGGCATCTATTTGGCTCATTGGCCAATCTTTCTGGTGGTTCGGCAGGAATTGCCCAGCTGGGGTCGGCTCCCGCAGGCAGTGCTCGCAATTAGCTGCTCGTTGGCTGTGGCCGAAATTTCATTTCGGCTCCTTGAACAACCGGTGCGTTTGCAACGCTGGCCGAGTCGGGACTGGGCAGTGCGAGTCGCTGGTTCTGCGATGGTTGTGGTTGCGCTCTTGGCGCTCATCCCTTGGCCAATCGACGAGGCAGCTAGGAGTACCGACTTTGAGTCCGCCCTAGATGAGTTCAATGCACGATCTGCGGCTACAGCATCTCGATCAACTACAACTCAGCCTCCAGCGCAAACTCCGCAGCCTCCAGCAGTGGCAACCGTAGATACCTTTGGAGATTCAACTGCGCTGCTGATGGTCATGGGCATGGCAACGGCCGATGCCAAGTCAACTAAGAGCACTGGTCGAGTGTCTGACATTGGTGGAGATGTTGAACTGGGTTGCGGTGTGAGTCGCTTTGACATGTTGCGCGTGGAGTTTGACTTGGTGGTGACGGATCAGTGTCGGTCTTGGCCTGATCGGTGGTCACAGGCTGTAGCTGCAAATGATCCCGATATTGCGCAACTGATTACGGGCGCTTGGGAGGTGCCTGATGTCCGCCTGCCTGGTTCCACAACATGGTCATCGCTCGGGGATCCCGCAGTCGACGAGTTTGTGCGAACTGAACTCACAACGGCAGTAGACGTTCTCGCAGCCGATGGGGCAATGGTGTTGCTAGTGCTCTGGCCTGAGTACGGGCAATGGGCTCAAGAGGGGAAGTCTGAGGCTCTGCAGAAGCAGGCTGACCCAGCGCGCATGCGTCGGTTACATGAACTCATGCGTGAGGTTGCAGCGTCCCGGCCGGCCACGGTGAGAGTTCTGGACCTACCTGAGTTTCTTGGGCCTGATCGATTGGCTGACCCCAAACTGAGACCCGATGGCCTGCACATGAAGGTAGAAGAAACTACCGAGTTGTATGCCAATGGCCTGAGTGATGAGATCTACGGCATCTACCGTGACTGGTGGCTACAGAACAAAGCCGCTCTAGCTTCGGGAGGGTGACTCGCAGCTGAGCTTGCTGGGCGCATGAGCAGTCCAGTTCGGCGCGCACGGCCGTTGCGCCGTAGCTTTGCGCAGTGATCCTCCTTGATGTTGACGCCGTATCGGCGAGTCGCCCCGGCCGGCCGCTGTTCGCGGATGTTTCCTTTACGATTTCCGATTCGGACCGACTTGGGGTGGTCGGCCTGAACGGCTGCGGAAAGTCCACGCTGCTCGGCATTATTGCTGGCACGGGTGAGCCTGAGTCCGGGTCGGTGCGCCGAGGTAAAGGTGTACGCATTGATGTGTTGGCTCAAGATCCGCAGCTTCCCGCTGGCACAGTGCGCCAAGCCGTAATTGCTGGATTTGAAGAAGCAGAGTGGGAAGCAACTGCAGTAGCTGACCGTTTAGGTCTTGGTCCGCTGATGTATCAGGACGTGAGCAGTTTGTCTGGAGGGCAGGCCAAGCGTGTGGCTTTGGCTCGCGCGCTCGTCACCGAGACAGATCTGCTGATTCTGGATGAGCCGACAAACCATCTGGATATTGACGCGATTGCTTGGCTTGAGGATCGCCTCGCAGCGCATCGTGGCGGCCTAGTTCTGGTTACGCACGATCGCCATTTTTTGGATCGGATCACCACTCGCGTTTTGGAATTAGATCGCGGAAAGGGGTACACGCACGAGGGCGGATACGGCGCTTATCTCGAGGGTCGGGCTCAGCGAGAGGAACATGCTGCAAAGGCTGAACAGACTCGTAAGAATCTGGCTCGCACTGAACTTGCTTGGCTACGCCGTGGCGCGCCGGCGCGAACCTCAAAGCCCAAAGCTCGAATTGAGTCAGCCACCGCAATCGTTACGGGTCGCGCCGAGGCAGCGGCCCGAAGCGGTGAACTTCCGCTTCATACTGGCGTGCCCCGCTTGGGAGACCGAGTCATTGAGCTTCATCAGGTCTCGCATGGCTATGACTCTGGAGAGGACTTGTTCAATAAGGTTGAACTGCTCCTAGATAATCGCGAGCGGTTGGGAATCGTTGGACCAAACGGAACCGGAAAATCTACGCTGCTCGACGTCATCTCGGGAAGATTGCAGCCCCGGACAGGCTCAGTAGATGTGGGCTCGACTGTGCGAATTGGCTACTACGACCAGAAGGGTCGCGAACTCGATCCGAAGCAGCGCGTTCGGGATGCCGTAACCGGCGGTCACGGTGAGGCTGACTACGGCGATACGGCCCTGATGGAGGCCTTCTGGTTTGACGGTGATGCACAGTGGGCTCCAATTGGCTTGCTCTCCGGTGGGGAGCGTCGGCGTCTGCAGCTCTTGCTGACACTTGCCGAGCGCCCAAATGTGCTGCTACTGGATGAGCCGACTAACGATCTAGATCTCGACACCCTGCGCCAGCTCGAGGACTTTCTTGAGGAGTGGCCGGGGGCTCTCGTAGTGGTCAGTCACGATCGAGCGTTTTTGGAACGCACTGTGGCAGATGTGATTGTGCTGGACGGCGCAGGAACAGCCTCTCGTCGCCCAGGTGGATATGCCGCGTACGAGGATGAGCGTCGAGCAGCACGAGGTTCGGGCCGGCGCCTTTCGGCAACTGGTTCTGCAACTGGTTCTGCAACTGGTGCTGCAACTGGTTCTGCAACTGGAGCAGCGCAGAGCGCAGATTCTGCAGCGGGTGCGGGAGGGAGTGCTGGGGGGAGTTCTGGAGCGGGAGTTTCAGCAGCCAAGCCGCAGCGGAGCGCCTCGACGGTTCGCCATCAACTCACCAAGGCAGACAAGGCGCTTGCAGCGGCACAGAAGCGGGCTGCGGCGCTGAACGATCAACTCGTTGCCGCTGCTGAGAGCGGTGATCATGTGGCATTGGCCTCGCTAGGGACTGAGCTGGAGTCTGCCGAGCAGGTCGTGGCAAGTAAGGAAGAGGCCTGGCTTGAACTCGCCGGAGAGGCCGAAGACCTTGGCCTCAAGACCTGATCGACTTGTCAGACCTGACCGGCCAGTCTCGGGCGTTCAACTCGGATGATTTTGGTCGATAGTCGACCATAAACGTCCGGGTTGGCAGGGCATGCGGGTGGGGCAGGGCAAGCGGTTAGATTGCGCTGCTTGTTCCGGGTTTCTTTTGCTTGAATGCATTCTCAAGTAAGTCTTGGCTAAAGCCCGCGGATGTCTCGCCAAACATGGCATATCGGTAGAGCGCAGTGCGGAACACTCCAGAGAGTGCCGAACAAAACAGGCCCACTACGAGAAGCCAGATCACCATCAAGATGCCCCCGAACCAGGCCACTGGGTAGAGTTCCGTTGATATCCCAATATAAATCATGCCGCCGAACAACAGGATGCCAGCAAACATCGCTAGGAACTGGATAATGCCGATCCCCCCAAGGCCGGTGAGTTCCTCGCCCCAAGTGCGCTTCAATGCCCCACCTGAGCGAGTAAACGCCTCTTTCACGCCGACTCCCTCGATGACCAAGATGGGCAAGACGAGCAACGTGACGATCGTCCAAGCGACGCCAATGAGTGCGACAACGGCCTTGCCGATGAACCCGGCACGCGCTGAGATTAAATTCAGCACTATCGAAACGGTGGCCGTGATGATTGCCCAAGGCAGAATGTGCCTCGCATTTTTCCAAGCATCCCGTAAAGCGGATTTAAGCGTTGGATTTCCGCCAGTCATACGCTCATTCGCAAAGAGAATCAGGGCGCTCTGAAAAAAGATGGTGATGAACGCAAGGCCGAGATAAGACAGGAACAGTGCGATGTAGCTGAGTATTAGTTTGAAATCTACTGCCTGGCTCGTGCCGATTTGGACCACTGGAACGGCAAGAAATAGGACCAGGAAAATCAGTGATGTCACTGCAGACATTACTGGAAGGGCAATCAATTCCTTGTCCTCTCGCATGACCTGCCAAGAGGCTTTTGTGAGCCGCAAACCCCGGGTAACCTTCGTTTTTATTCCCATTTTTACATTCTACTTGCAAGGTGAACGGAGTTAGCGCAATGAATCCGATTAAACTTCGCCAACTATGAGCATCGACACCCCTGACACGAGTCCCCTAGCGCCATCGGACCCTGCGTCTACTGAATCTGTAGATGCTTCGAGTGGTAGTACCGGCGATGTGGTGATGGGCGTGAGTGACGATGCCCTTGCAACAGTTCGAGATATTCGCTCTGCCGAACCTGACCCTTCGGCGCTGGCTTTACGTGTAGCGATCACCGGAACCAAGGGTGTGGAATACACCTATGACCTGTCTTTTGAGGAGATCGACTCAATCGATGAGGACCATGTTCGCTACACCGTTGACGACCTGACCGTCGTGATTCCAACTGATTCGGTGGAACTGCTTCGGGGAGCGGAGCTCGACCTGCCGAAGTCCGCAGGCCAAGGTGGCTTGGTGATCCGCAACCCCAATCGCGCCGATCCTTTGGCAAATCTAAATATTGAATTGACTGGCGATGTGGCAGACAAGGTCACGCAGCTCCTAGAAGCGAG
>CAMDAT010000129.1 GCA_945888825.1 Bifidobacterium breve
TCGCTGCTCATGAGCACGACCAAATCCGCAAAGACGTAGCCGCTGCAGACAACTGGCATGACCGACTGTCGTACATATTTCGAGGTCCGGGATGGGCCTATTCGCAACACCGCGGCGTAGCCGGTGGCGAGGACAGTCCCGTGGAAGCCTCGGCACACCTCGCAACGACAGCCTGAGGGCCCTCCCGCTACCTCGGGTGTAGTGCCGAGTGGCGGCTGCTTCGCGTCATGAGTGAACCCCTCAGAGTTTTGTTCTGAGCCCAAGAAGTGCCACTATCTGACGCACTGTCAGACTCGTACCGAGGAGATTCACATGTCTACCGATGTTGTCATCGTTTCAGCCGCTCGCACCCCAATTGCGACCTCGTATAAGGGCTCGCTCGCAGGAGTGGATGCTTTCACTTTGGCCGAGATTGCAATGGGGGCTGCCGTCGAGCGTTCAGGCGTACCCGTTGAACTCATTGAGGACATCGGCTTTGGCGAGTCAATGCAGGGAGGCGGAAACATTGGCCGCTATGCAGCGAACCAACTCGGCATGATCAACCTGCCTGGTGTCGCCATGCAGCGTTGGTGCGCTTCGGGTATGGCAGCCACGCAGTGGATCGCAGCCAACATTGCTGCTGGCATGATCGACGCCGGAATCGGTGGCGGTGTGGAATCTATGTCCACTGCTCCTGGCACCTCGAAGCCCGGCCCTGATGGTCAGCCAACTTTTTGGCTCTCCCCAGCGAACCTAGAGACCGAGGATGCTCCGCCGTTCAACACTGCCAAGGGAGTTGGAGACAATGCCGCCCGCATGGCCGGGGTGACTCGCGAAGAGGCAGATGCTTGGGCATACCGCTCGCATATGAATGCAATCCGCGCAATTGACGAGGGTCGCTTCGATAACGAGATCGTTCCCGTGCCTCTCGCCGATGGATCAAGCTTTAGTGTGGATGAACACCCACGCCGCACCTCCACGCTCGAGAAGTTGGCAACGCTTGGCCTGCTCAACCCATTCGACGAAGGGGCAACCACCACTGCCGGAAACGCCTCGGGGTTGAACGATGCTGCAGCAGCCCTCGTGCTTGTCAGCCGCGAGTTTGCAGAGGCACATGGTCTGAAGCCATTGGCAATCATTCGCGGATGGGCAAGCACCTCGCTCGCCCCAGCCGAAACAGGTCTGAGCCCCACAACTGCAATCCCGAAGGCACTCGCCAAGGCCGGACTCAGCATCTCGGACATCTCATCGTTCGAAATCAACGAGGCTTTCGCATCGGTTCCTGTCGCAGCAGTCAAGATTCTGGGACTAAACGAAGAGATCGTGAATGTGAACGGTTCAGGCTGCTCACTCGGCCACCCAATTGGGTGTACCGGTGCGCGCATGATCGTGACCATGATCAACGAGCTAGAGCGCTGCGACGGTCAGTTCGGCGCAGTGGCCATGTGCGCTGCCGGCGGCATGGGCTCGGCAACGATCATCGAGCGGGTCTAGCGCCCTAGATCCCTAGATCCCTGGCGTAACTCCCCTAGAGCACGCGCTCCCAATACGTTCCCTCGAGCATCTGCTCGAGAGTCGCACGATGCATGATGAGGTCATCAATATCTTCAGGCGTTTCGGCCTGACCAAATTTGATTGCCCGCCGCTGCACTTGGCTCATAATCACGCCATGACGAAGCGCCGCGTACATGGTGTAAAAGTCCATGTCCCGAGGGGCATACCCGGACTTTTCCTGGTACATCTGCTCGATCTGGGTGCGGTGCATGAACTCAGGCATACCCGGCAGGCCCATCGAGTTTGCGATGTCTTCAAAGAAGCGGTGCAAGAAGATCATCCAGGCTAGATCCACCTCTCGCGGAGCAATCCCTGCCATCTCCCAATCCAACACTGCAATCGGCTGGAAGTCTTCGTACATGGTGTGACCGATGCGAGCGTCTCCCCAGCTCAGGCCCGCAGGCCCTTCCTGTTCTGGCCAGTTTGCCTCGAGCCAATCGAAACACTTTTCGATCAGCGGTGAACGAATGCCATCAGTAGTCACCCAGGCGTAATACCCACGTAGTTCTTGTACATGGCGCTGCAGTGGCGTGTCACCCTGAGCAGAGGAGACTAAGAAATCAAAGTTGGTTTCGGCATCGGGTATGGCGTGCAGGGCCACAAGCGCATCCACGGTGGTTTCTTGCAGTTTTAGCTGGTTCTCGGGGGAAGCATCAAAGAGCCAATTGTCGCCAAAGTCATAGGGCAAGACATCAGGCGGCACAACGCCGTAAGCCCTACTCATCACGAAGAATGGCGCTCCAATATGGCTGGCTTCTTCTTCAAGCCAAAACACTTCCGGAACTGGAACCTCGGAAAGTTCTCCCACCTTCGCCATGACCCGGAACTGGGCGTCAAAGTCGTACTTCTGAAACACGGGCACTGCTGCCTCGTCTGGCGCAATTCGAAACACCAACGGCCGATCGACCCGCTCGCCGTCTACAACCCAAGTTGCGTCAACGAGCACCGTCTCACTTGACATGCCGTTCGACTCAGGCACATGCACCTGATCAACTTTGGGATCGCTCCCTGGTTCAAGGGTGCCTGCTAACCAATTCCGAATATCCACCTTGGTCTTCTCTGGATCTCGGCGGGACAAATCTGGTCGAGCGGCCTGAGCCGAATCGACGGTTACCTCATGTTGTTCTTCCATCAAACTTCCTTCGAGTCGAGGACCAGATCTGCGGAGATCATGTGGTGAAGTTTTGGGGCGTGTTGTTGTTTAGTGCAGGAATTAGTGCTGCGAGCGTCAGCTAGCAATCAACCAACGGTCAAGCCAAGGTCGCTCGAGAGGATGCTTCCGTGCATGTTCTTGCCGTCGTTCGATGCAACAAATGCAAACAGCGAGGCAATGTCGTCTGGGTCGCCCATCCCCCGAAATCCCATATACGGAATCATCAGGTCCAGATCCACTCCCTCGGGGATATGAAACGCATTGGTCAACCCCGTCGTGATACCACCGGGGGCGATGGCGTTGACTCGCAACTTCGTCTTGGCATATTCCATGGCCAAGCCCTTCGTGAGTTGCACAATCGCACCCTTGGTCATGGCATAGGCCACGGTGTAAGCGGTTCCCATCAGCCCAGCATTTGAAGCAATGTTGATGATGTTTCCATCAACCTTCAGAAGGTGAGGAATCGCTGCTTGGCACAAGAAATATGGCCCGTCGGTATTGACCGCCATCATCCTGCGGTAGTGCTCTTCAGACAGCTCAGGGAAATGCTCGGCTCGAGAGACTCCAGCGATATTTCCTAGAACATCCAACTGCTCAAAATCTGCAACGCACTGCTCGACCGCAGCAAAGCATTCATCGTGATCGGCAATTGATCCGGTGCGAGTGATGATCGTTCCCGAAGCCGCCGAAACTTCGTCCTGCAGCGTGGCCAGACCAGCAGCATCGACATCTACTGCAAAGACCTTTGCTCCCTCGGCCGCAAGGCGCAGTGCTGTCGCCCGCCCGATGCCAGAGGCAGCTCCCGTGAGCAACGCCACCTTGTTCGTAAATCTTCCTGGAACTAGCTCGGCCATGTGTTGGGTCTCCTGGGGTGGGTTGGGGGATGCGGGCACAGCGGGTGCTGGACGACTTCTTGTCCCCTTCGTCTAGTCTCCACGCTGAACGATGACCAATCTGACACATCGTCAGGTTCTTTGCCACGAGGGGGCACAATGGGAACTGAAGAAGACACAGCATCATCGACTGCAGCATCATCCATTGCAGCATCATCCATTGCAGCATCATCGACTGCAGCATCATCGACTGCCGGGCGCGAACAGTTCAACCTGGCACTAGTCAGCGAGGTTGTTGCCGCTGCGGTGCCAGACCGCGAAGCACTTGTCTTTGGTGATCGTCGCTTTACCTTCGGCCAACTTGCCGAACGCACGAGGCGCTTGGCCTCATACCTGCATGAACAAGGCCTGGGTTGCCATACCGAGCGGGACACTCTTGAACGCCATGAGTCTGGCCAAGACCACGTTGCTCTCTACATGTACAACGGCAACGAGTACATCGAGGGAATGCTCGGCTGCTACAAAGCCAGAGCTGCGCCATTCAATGTGAACTACCGCTACGTCGAGGAGGAACTGCGCTACCTACTCGAGGATGCCAACACCAAAGCAGTCATTTATCACGCTGTGTTTGCACCTGCCATGGCTCATGTACTGAAAGACCTGCCGGGTATTCACACTCTCATCCAAGTTGCAGATGACTCTGGCGAACCATTGCTTGAGGGTGCTGTGGATTACGAGCAGGTGATTACCGACGCTGATCCGGCTGGGCCACCAGTCCTACCCTCCCCCGAAGATTTGTACATCGTTTATACGGGTGGAACCACGGGCATGCCTAAGGGCGTGCTCTGGCGACAAGACGACATCTTTATGAATGCCATGGGTGGCAAAGAGGTGGGTACTTGGATTGAGGTCAGCACGGCCGAGGAGATTGCCGAAAAAGCTCGCAATAACTCCGGCTTCCGACTCATGCCACTCCCGCCGCTCATGCATGGGGCTGCGCAATGGGCGGGGTTCATGATGCTCAACGCTGGTTCCACACTCATCATGACCACGGCTCACAATCTGGATGCCAAAGAGGTCTGGACCACCGTCGCTCGAGAGGGAGTCATGTCGATCGTCGTGGTAGGCGATGCCATGGCCCGGCCGCTGCTTGAGGAGTTGAAGGCAGGCGAGTACGACGTGAGCAGCATGTTCGTTCTCGGGAACGGCGGTGCGCCACTCAGCGCCGCAATCAAAGAAGAGTTTCTTGAACTCCTACCAGACTTGTTAATCAACGATTCGCTCGGATCCTCCGAAACTGGCGCCCAAGCAACACACCTTTCAGTGAAAGGCGGAGTCTCTACCGGACAGTTCAAACCGGGCCCGGGCGCAGATGTGGTCTCTGAGGACCTGCAACTAGTGCTCGCTGCAGGCCATGACGGAATCGGCTGGCTCGCTCAGGCGGGCAGCGTGCCGCTGGGCTATCTAGGCGATGCCCCAAAGACTGCTCGAACCTTTCCCACGATTCAGGGCGTGCGCTACTCAGTACCTGGCGACAGAGCCATAAAGCGTGAGGACGGCGAAATCGACCTGCTCGGCCGTGACTCGCAGTGCATCAACTCAGGCGGCGAAAAAATCTTTGTCGAAGAGGTTGAGATGGCAATCATCTCTCACCCTGCAGTCACCGACGTACTGGTGTGCGGGCGGCCAAGCGAGCGCTGGGGGGCAGAGGTGGTGGCAGTAGTTCAACTCGTTCCGGGGGCTGCTGTCGAGGAATCTGAGTTATCGGCCCATGCAAACTTGTCGGTTGCCCGTTACAAGCTGCCCAAGGGCTGGATCTTTGTAGATGCAGTGCAGCGCTCCCCTTCTGGCAAGGCGGACTACCGCTGGGCCAAAGAACTAGCAGCCCAGTCGGAATAGTTCAGCGCAGTCTGGCTATTGGGTTGCGTAGCGGTCACAGATCGACCCCCGTGCAACCCAATGGCTGAATTGGACCTGCTCGGAAAGAGGGGGTGCCCTCCCCGCTGACAAATCGGCCGCTTGGCAGCAGGCTGCTGAGGTGAATTCCCGCTCCGCAGCAAAATCAGAGCCACCCACAAATCCTATGGCTGCGCTACTCAAGGAGGCCGCCTCGCAACACGGAGTGTTCACATCTGCTCAGGCAAGGGAGTTTGGGGTCAGTCGCTCACAGCTGAGAACTGCAGTTCGGCGCGGCACCGTGCAACATCCGTGCCGAGGACTCTTTCTGGTAAGCGGCGCTCCTAGGACTTGGGAGCAGGAAGTCATGTTGGCAGTGTGCTCGCTCGGTGGTGTTGCTTCACATCGTTGCGCTGCAAGGTTGCACGGTCTCGACGGATTCACTCATGCACCAGTAGAGATCACCATGGCCCACTCGGGCAGTCGTAAATTCGCTAACTTTTTAATCCACCGGTCGAGGCAGTTCGACCAGATTACGCCTGTGCTCATCAGCGGGATTCCGACTACCTCGGTAGCTCGAACTCTGGTCGACCTTGGCGCAGTCGTGGACGATGACAAGGTGGAACAGGCACTCGATGATTCAATTCGCCGCGGATTCAACCTGCGCTGGATCAACGAAACGCTTGAGCAGTTCATGCGACCAGGGGTCACCGGCTGTGGCGCCCTGCTGAGGGTCCTTGCTCGACCAGATCGCCGGGGGCCGATCCCCGATTCAACCTTTGAACGACTGGTCCAACGAGTCATCAAGGCGAAGGGTCTTGCCGCGCCGGAGCGGCAGATCATCGTGAAGTGTCTCGGACAAAAGAAGGGGTATTCGATTGATTGTGCTTGGCCGGAATTCAAGCTGGGCTTAGAAGCCGATTCAGAACTGTGGCACTGGGGGCCCAGACGCGGACGGGTCGCCCGGCAACGCCACAATCGCTTGACTGCCGCTGGATGGGAAATGATTTACGCAAGCTGGCAAGACCTCGAGGACTCCCGAGAACTAATCCAGCAACTCAGGTTGGCCTTGAATAGGCATTGGGTTGCACAGAGGTCGCTGATCGACCCCCCTGCAACCCAATCGCTGAAATAGCCGCTCTGCAACCCAATAGCGGAATCGGGGCTAGAGCATGGCTTGAGCCTGGCTTGAGCATGGCTTGAGCCTGCCTTGCTCCGAGGCTCAACGCGTACAACAGTTAGAGGATGCAGGACTCCGAGAATCGCCCGTTCGATGCAGACAACCACTACTACGAAGCTCTTGATGCGTTCACACGCCACCTTGATCCCAGCTGGGGGCCACGCACCTTGCAGTGGGCAGAGATCAACGGCCGGCAGTACAACGTTCTGGGCGGGAAAGTTTCTCGGGCTGTGGTCAACCCCACGTTCGACCCGGTTGCAAGCCCTGGTGTACTGAAGGACTACTTCCGTGGTAACCCCAACGGGGACAACCCACTCGAACTGCTGAAGGCTCGCGATCGGATCAAGGACGAGTACCGCAACCGTGATGCGCGGCTGCTGACCATGGACTCCCACGGACTTGAGAAAATCTGGCTCTTCCCCACCCTAGGAATGGTTTATGAGGAAGAACTCCGTACCGATCCCGAGGCCGTGGCGGTGATGTTTCGGGCATTCAATCGATGGGTCGAAGAGGATTGGGGATTCAATTATCAAAACCGCATCTTTGCCGCCCCGTACATCACTCTGGCCGATCTCGACTTCGCCATCAGCGAACTGGAGTGGGCACTGGACAAAGGGGCACGGACAATCGTCATGCGTCCGGCTGCGCCAACAACCTTGCTGGGTCGGCGATCACCAACTGACACGCAGTTCGATCCGTTCTGGGCGCGAGTCAACGAGGCTGGAATCACCGTGGTCGTCCACGCCGGCGCCGCAGGGTACTCAGCGAATGGTTACGCGACGGACGGGTTCAGTTCGAACTTCAGCAACTCGGTTCCTCAACCAATCAAGATGCTGCAACTCGCACGTCCGATCGAGGATTTCTTGGCCTCGCTCATCACTGACCAACTCTTCCATCGCTTTCCTAACCTGCGCATCGCTTCGGTGGAGAACGGCGCAGGGTTTCTTCGCGGATTGTTCCACCGCTTAGACGC
>CAMDAT010000130.1 GCA_945888825.1 Bifidobacterium breve
AGGCCCTCTGCCAGACCTTCGCCAAATGCTCCGGCCGGTAAGGCCGCCTGACCAAGCACCTCACCAGTGGCGGGATTCAGGGCTCGCAGCTCCGACGCTCCATACAAACCAATGCTCTCATAGAGCGTGCCTTCGTGAATGAGCAGACCTTGGGTATAGGCATCAGTCTGATGGGGAATCTTGGCCACGACTTGCGGCACAAGCTTGGCTGGGGTCCCAAGTTCGCAGGTCCCATCATCACGCGCTTGCTCCGAGGCCGTGCTGCTGCCGCAGGCGCTCAGGGCAGCGGCTAGACCTAGCCCGAACAGGACCCTGAACAGACCAAGGTTTCTCAAGAGCTAATCCGGCTAGCGCTCATTCTTCTCAGGGTAGTCACCGTCTCGATGTGATGCGTCTGCGGGAACATGTCGACAATCTCAATGCCGAGCACCTCAAAGCCAGCAGCAACGAGCAGTCCCAGATCTCGACCAAGAGCCGCCGGATCGCAACTGACTAGCGCCACGCGTTCTGCCCCAGTGGCAACCACTGCTGCGACACCTGCCGTATTTAGCCCAGCCCTTGCCGGATCAGCAACGACAACATCTGCCGCGCTTGGCCGCCAGGTCTCGACCGAGCTAGCAACAATCTGTGTATCAAGGTCGAAAAGGTTGACTCGAGCATCCGCCACGGATGACTCAGAACGCTCAACAAGCACTGACCGCTGAGCATTCAACCCCGCAGTGAACAGGCCGACTCCCCCGTAGAGGTCCACTAGGCGGTCGCTAGCAGCGTCAAAGGGCGTCACTGCTCGGGCCACCGCCTGAATCAACGCCTCGGCACCATCAGGTCGAGCCTGAAAGAACGAGCGTGCCGAAATCCGAAACTGCTTGCCGGCTACCTGCTCATAGATCCAAGCCTGCTCGCCTTGAGCGAGTGCTTGCTGGGTTACGACGCGCACGTCCTCGGGAAGGCCAAACCTCTCGCCTGTTGCTACTTGAGTGTCCACAATCGCCATGCGCTGCGCAGTTCGAGCACCCACACGAAAGGTGACCTCGCTAGCCCCCACAAAGCGGCCCTGCTGAATGAGTTCTTCAATCAAGGGGTGCGCCACCATGCAGGAAGAAATCTGATGAATCTGATGGCTATGGCGCATGCGAAATCCAACTCTGCCGAGTTGTTCTGATTCAGTACTCACAGCTCTCGTAGCCGTAGGCCCCTCTACCCCGCAGCGCAGGGTGGTTCGGTACTGCGTGGCCGGGAGTTCGCCTGCAAAAGAAATCGGCACACCCTCAAGACCAGAGATTCGGCGAAGCGCATCAGTAACAATCTCCGCCTTCAACCGAAGCTGCAACGCTTCCTCGGCATGTTGAAGGTCGCAGCCGCCGCAACCCGCAGCAACCTCTAGGCAGGGTGCTTCTCGACGGCCCGCTGCGGGCTCAAGGACTGCTCGGACCTGCCCCCGGGCCATGCGCTTCGAAGATTCGGTGACCTGCACAAGGACACGATCACCTGGCAGAGCGCCTTCGACGAGAACTATTCGACCCGACTCTTCGTGCCCGAGCCCAAGTCCGCCAGCCACTATCCGTTCAATCTGCAGTTCAATCTGCAGGTCAGGCTGTCGCTCAGGCTGCAGCGGAGCCTGCTCCGATTGGTGGGGGGACACATCCTGCATCCACTAACCGTAGGTCGCTCAGACACTCAGGGCAGAAGTGTCGACTGCTAGTGGTTCTGTTGCCACAGTGACGGGTTACGCGATTAGGGTCAGGAGTGGGCGGCGAGTTGACGCCTACCCTGATCGAGAAGGTGACCGAATTGAGCACGCGCCCCGTCCAAATTGCACCGTCGGTTCTTCCGGCAGATTTCTCTCGGCTTGGAGAGGAATGCATCAACTTGGAAAAGGCCGGAGTTGACCGAATTCAGTGGGATGTAATGGACGGCGTGTTCGTGCCAAACCTGACCTTCGGACCCGATGTGATTCGCGCTTGTCGGCCACTTGTGGACGTCCCTTTCGAGGCTCACCTCATGGTGGTCAACCCCGACGAACTCGTCCACAAATACGTAGAGGCGGGCTGTGAAATTATCATCGTCCATGCGGAGGCTTGCACGCACCTGCACCGAACGCTTTCAAATATTCGCGAACTCGGCGCAGGTCCAGCAGTGGCGCTCAACCCTGCTACTCCTGCCTCGGCAGTCCGACACGTCATGGACCTCGTTGATCTGATTCTTGTCATGACGGTCAACCCCGGTTTCGGAGGGCAGGAATACATCTCAACCATGGAGTCCAAGATTTCTGAGGTGGCCGAGATGATTCAACACACGGGCCGAGACATCGACCTTGAAGTAGATGGCGGCATTGGTCCGGCCACGGTGAGCGGTGCAGCAGCAGCGGGAGCAGACGTGCTCGTTGCGGGGAGTGCTCTCTACCGAGACCCGCAGGGCCTGTCCCACGCTGTCACCGAGATTCGGACCTTGGCAGAAGCGGCAAGATCTTAAAATCCAATGCAAAGTAAATCAGCAGCCTCACTAGTTCTGTTCGTGCTGGGCGCCATGCTGAGCACCTTGCTTGTGGCGTGTGGTGATGGTCAACCGGCCTTTTGCAGCCAGCTGTCCAAATCTGCTGACCTGAGTGGAATCGCGTCAGCCCTGCGATCTAGCGATTTGAGCAAAGCCAGTAAAGAGGCAGCTCAACTCAGCGACCTCGCAGGCGAAGCCCCACCAGAGATTCGTGCCGACTTCGTAGCCGTGGCGGACTCCATCCTCGAGATCATCGACCTCATCACGACTGAACGAGATGAGGGGCAATCAGATCCCGGCCAATTTGAGCGAAGGCGCGAAGAATTAAATACTCGCCTTGGTCGGATTGACAGCCGAAGCGATAGAATTAGGGTATGGTCATCGGTACAATGCGGCATCGAACTGGAGTAGCGAGAAGCGCCGCAATTCTGCTGCTGCTGGCAGGTGCCACGTTCCTCGTGACGAGTTGCCTCAGCAACTCCATGGCAGTCGAGTCGGCCGCTCTCGTCAACAACGAGCGTGGCAGTGCAGGACTTGGACTGCTCGCCCAAGATCAAACGCTGAATGCGAAGGCAGAAGCTTGGGCGGCACAGATGGCTGCGGCCGGGAGAGCTTCTCATTCCGACTTGAGCCAAGACAGCGGAAGCAACTGGACAAGGATTGCTGAAAATGTTGGCAGGGCGGGATCTGTGTCAGAAATGCACCGCTTGTTCATGAACAGCGCGGAACATCGAACGGCAATCTTAAACAGCGGGTTCACCAGGTTTGGAACAGGCGTTGCTGTTGCAAACGGGCAGTACTTTGTGGTTCAAGTCTTTGTGAAGTGAACGGGCGTTATTCGCCCAATGCAGGCAAGCCCGATTCAGGCTGGCCCTATCCGCTAGAGCGGGCGCTACTCAGATGATTCGGGTGCAGCAATCTGCAGGCGACGCTGAATTACACTGTCGATGATTCCGTAGTCTTTAGCTTGCTCTGCTGTAAACCAACGGTCCCGGTCCGAGTCCAGATTTACTTGCTCGGTGGTTTGGCCGGTGTGCTCAGCAATCAGGTCTGCCAAGAGGTGCTTGATGTACTTGAGTTGTTCTGCCTGAATAGCAATATCCGTTGCTTGCCCCTGCATTCCGGCCGAAGGCTGGTGCATCATGATGCGAGCGTGTGGCAGCGCATACCGCTTGCCGGGGGCTCCAGCACACAGCAGGAACTGCCCCATCGAAGCCCCGAGGCCCATGCAGATTGTGCCAACGTCTGGCGATACAAACTGCATGGTGTCGTAGATCGCCATGCCGGCGGTCACTGATCCGCCAGGTGAGTTGATGTAGAGCCAGATGTCCTTCTTGTCGTCCTCAGCCTCTAGGTAGAGCAACTGAGCAGTCAAGAAGTTGGCAACCTGATCGTTCACCTCGGACCCGAGGAACACAATTCGGTTCTTCAGGAGTCGGGCATAAATATCGGCTGAGGGCTCCATTCCGGAACCGCCTTGGGCAGTCGCCGGGTCGAGGAGGAAAGGGGGAACGGCTGGAGTATCTGACATTGGCATAGGCCTTGAGGATAACGCGCCCAGAGACCATCGTTGTGCCGCCTAGTGGGTTCATCCCTCTCGCAGGGCCAACTAGTGTGTGGGCTTCGTGCGGACGTGGCGGAATTGGCAGACGCGCTGGGTTTAGGTCCCAGTGCCCTAAAGGGCGTGGGGGTTCAAGTCCCCCCGTCCGCACCATTGTGATGTCGCGAGACATCGGCAAGGACCGAACCTGCAGGGTTCGGTCCCTCACCCCCCAACCTGAGTCATTGGCGCCGGTAAGCTACGGATTCCGTCGCTTACCGGCGCCAATGCCGAACGCGACGAGCTCATCGACAACTCCGTAGATCCGAAAACGCGATCCACGGGTTGGCTGTGCTCCCACTCCTGACACTGAGAGATCGCCAAGGGGTTGGCCCATCGAAAGGACGCCGGCTACTAGCGAGCGCACGTAGTCGAGGGTCAGCTCATTCGACGTGTCGGTCACTCGTTACAGCGTTATGCACACCTGGAGAGGAGCGGGCGGGGTTCTATGCGAGGAGTTGGCGTGCCCGGACGTTGACGAGTTCCTTGAGCGCCTCCGGGGCTTCGGTCGCGTTCAGGGTGTCGAGGATCTCGCTGGCGCACGCTGTGGCTGCTGCGCGTGCCCGTGCTTCGCTGAGCGGCCAGCGTGCCGCCTCTGTGACTAGGTCGTCGATCGTCGTCGTTGCGAGGCTGCTGCTGCCATTGATCGACATAGCCCCGGTCGAGCGGAGTTTCGGCCAGAGAACGGTGGGCACCGTGTCGTACAGGGGGGCGAGCACGACACCGCCGTCCTCATGATGGAGCAACGCCAGGTTCTTTCCGTGTGCGTCAGCATTGCCGATGATGACTGTGAACGTTGCTGCTTTGACGAGCTGTTCGAGTTCGGTGCTCGCGTCGATGGCGTACAGGTCGAGCAGTCCGCCGATCTCAGCAAATGTCGGCCCTCCGTCCGCCTCGTACTTGCCCTTGCCGTTCGGCGACGACGGGTTTTTCCCGAGTGCCTGACAAGAGTCCTCCTGATGGAGGCGTTCGACAGTTCCGTCGGCAACCACTCGGCGATCAAAACGGCTCACTATTAGACACGGCAGATCGGCGATCCTCTGCACGTCGGCGTCGACCGTTGACAGCCCGACCGCCCGTGCGATGCGCAGACAGCCGGCTTCCATCTCGGCCATGCCCGGATGCAGACGCCCTTCAACCTTGAGTATGTGGGTAGAGGGCGCACCGTGGGCTGGGCGGCCCCAGCGCCCGTCGCCGAGCGCTACGAGCAGCACCTTGTCTTGAAGACCCGCTATTGACAGTTCGCTGTCCTCGTACAACCCGAGGGGGCGCTCAGGCAGTCCGGCGATCTCCTCCTCGAGGGACTCGGCGGTGTAGGGGATGACCTCGCCCGGCCTGGCACCGGGATCGGTGTCTGCGATGACGACGGCGCCGGCGACGTCCTTGCCGTATCGGCCAAGCAGGCTGAACGTGTCGAACGTGGCGACACCGGCGTGAGACGCCATTGCTTGGAGATGCCGGCCTTCTGGGAGCAGGCCTCGGAAGAACTCGTCAGCTCTTGTCTTCTTCGTTGTCAATGGCAGGGAGCACGACAGGATGGGGCTGCGAGCTGCCCACCGTTCGATCGCGTCCTCGCTGAAGCTGACTGACACCTCACCGGGTCCGCCTTTGGAGGTGAGGGTAGCGATATGAGTGTCGTACAGCCACAACCCGAGAGGTTCACGCTGTGCCATCGGGCTCCTCGAAGCTCACGGTGATGGTCGCGCCCATGCGTCGCAGCAGTCGGAGGAGGTGCTCGAGGACCTTGGTAGAGCGGCCAGATTCCAGCTTGGCGAGGTAGTCGCGGCTGATCGAGGCCTCGTCTGCAAGCTGGGCCTGTGTGTGGCCGCTGAGTACACGTATCTCTGCTACGGACGCGCCGAGGTCGCCACCCGTGCGGATCGTCCACATTCGTTTTGCCATGATGCCCTCCCGAGCCAACACTGATGTGCCTGATGGGTCACAGCATGCTACCCGAGTTTTCCGTGCCTAGTGAGGCACAATCAATACTTACTCTCGATTGTGCCTAATGAGTCACTAATCGGATTATGGGAAGTTCCGAAGAATTGCTTCGAACTCGATTGGGTTGCGCAACCCGGAGGCTCGCAGCCTGCTTCTGCTCTGCGTTCAGGTTTGGATGGCTGAGCCACCTCGAGACCGCCCCCCTGTCGTCTGCGACGTAGCTCCAACCGAGTTACTGCGCGCCGCGCACTGTGTTGCGCCCGACTTGTTAGTTCAAGCTCGGATGGTGCTTGGCGCTGCGACCATCACCGAGGTCACCACAGCCGTTTTTGAATCAGCAGGTCGCATCTCAAGCGCATCTGAGTACTTCAGTCCGACCGTGCCGAACGAGAGAGTCCGTTCTCCGCAGAACGCCGTCTCCTGAATCATTGGCGCCGGTAAGCTACGGATTCCGTCGCTTACCGGCGCCAATGCGGCAGACCGGACTCAGCTCTTTTGGTTTGCGATCTGCTCGAGCAGCGCAACCATCTTCTCTTCATTGGTGAGTTCGATGTCGTCATCGCCACCCTTTGATCGGCGCTCTGCCAGCTTGTTCATGGGCACGACTACTACAAAGTAAACAGCTGCGGCTACCAACACGAAGTTCAACAACGCTGTTATGAACCTCCCGTAGAAGACAACGCCCGACCCGACGCTCAGCGTGAGGTCATTGAAGTTCGGCGAGCCAAACACGGCACCGATAAAGGCCATCAGTACATCGTCCACGAAGGACTTCACTACCGCCCCGAAAGCCACGCCGATAACAAGGCCTACTGCTAGGTCAATGACATTGCCCCGCATGATGAACTCTTTAAATCCCTTTAACACGACTGCTCCTCGATGATCTTCCTCACCGTTTGGTTAGGTTTTTAGAATCTATATGTCCGAGGCATGGATTCGCTCACCTGGGGTGAACTCCACCGGAATGTGCTTGATGCCGCCGATGAAGTTTGACCGCAGTCGCTCAACTGGGCCGGCAACTCGCATATCTGGGGTTCGGTTCACGAGCTGGTTAAACAAAAGCCGAAGCTCGAGCTTGGCCAGATTTGCACCGAGACAGTAATGAGCACCGCCGCCACCAAAGGCCACGTGATCATTCGGGCTTCTCGTGATGTCGAACGTGAAGGGGTCCTCAAAGGCCTCCTCGTCGCGATTACCCGATACGTGCCACATGGCGATCTTGTCCCCGGCTCGAATCTGCTTTCCGCGGAGTTCAAAGTCGCGTGTGGCCTGCCTGCGGAAATACAGCACCGGCGAGGACCAGCGCAGCACCTCTTCTACTGCAGAGGCCATGAGCTCTGGATGCTCCCGGAGCTTTGCAAACTGCTCGGGGTAGGTCATGAACGCATACATCCCGTGTGCGGTTGCGTTGCGAGTGGTCTCGTTGCCCGCTACTGCTAGCAGCAAGATGAAGAGTTCAAACTCCTCTGAAGTCA
>CAMDAT010000131.1 GCA_945888825.1 Bifidobacterium breve
CATCGCTTGTCGCCATTGCACTACCTCGCCATGTTGAGACTACAGATTTCCCTGTATCCCTGAGTTTGGTTGCCAATGCAAGGAGTTTGGTGGGCAAACGGCCACTTGTGCTTCTCGGCCCGAGCAGCTGGCGTGGCCGGAGCGCGGTATTCGAGGCATTGCACCGAGCACACCCATTACCGTTCGCAGAATGGATGATCCAAAGTTCCGCGTGCTGCTTGAACCCGAAGACGAATACCCCCATGAGCCCGAAGATGTGTCGAACTACAACGAGTCGATGTACCTGAATGTGTTCGATGCGGACAACGAGATTGGCGGGTGGTTCCGGATTGGGAATCGGGTCAACGAGGGATACGCAGAGATGACGGTGTGTGTGTATCTGCCAGGCGGACGGATCGGCTTTATCTATGGCCGCCCGCGCATCAGTAGCAACGACGCGATGGATGCTGGCGGTCTGCGTATTGATGTAGTCACCCCCTTCGAGCAGCTGACGGTGACCTATGAGGGCAAGGTGTGTTTGCTCGAGGACCCTCGACAGATGGCCGACCCACGCAAGGCGTTTGCAGAGAACCCAATGGTGGACTGCTCGGTGCACCTTGACGTGAGTGGCATCTCGCCGATGTATGGGGGCCGCCCTGTCAACGCCGACGGATCTGATCTTGAGGTGCAAGCAGAGAAGTCATTTGCCAAAGCGCATTACGAACAGCACACGGCGGTCACGGGCACGATCACAGTGGGTGATGAACTCATACAGATCGATGGTCTTGGACTGCGAGATAAGTCATGGGGGCCGCGGTATTGGCAGGCTGTGCACTGGTATCGCTGGTTGCCGTTCGTATTTGGGCCTGACTTTGCCATGATGCTCTCGATCATCGGCGGCGAAGACCCAACGGTGCCTCCGCGACAGAGTGGGATGGTGCTCGAGAACGGTAAGTACTCGCTGATTCGTGAATGCACCATCGAGTCCGACTGGGACGAGGACAACTACCAAACGGGCATGCGGTGTTGGGTGCGTACTGATGACAAGGAGTACGAGGTGACGGGCGAAGTGATCTCGCTCATCCCGTTGCGCAACCGCAGAACTACCGAAGACGGCGAGCAACTCGTGACCAGGATTACCGAGGCCATGACTCGCTATCGCTGCGGGGACCGAACGGGGATTGGTATGAGCGAGTACCTAGATCAGATTCGTGATGGTGTTCCCGTCGGACCCGATGTGAACTGAGGTTCTGATCGGCGGGTTCGTTGCGGCACAAGCTGGCGGTCGCTGTGCTCAGAGTTCGAGTTCTGCAGCGATGCTGGCAAGCCTGTTTGAGCGGATGCCGGCCTGCATCATGTCGGCCTCTGCAGCATTGGTCAGGAACGCAAACGAGATTCCCGTTGCGGGGTCAGCCCAAGCCACCTGCGCGTGTGCCCCGGCGTGACCAAAAGCTGCCGGTGAACAACCTCGTCCGAAGATGGCATAACGAAGCTCATGTAGGCCGTCATTGCCTGCTACGACCAAACCAAGGGTGCGGTTTACAGGAACCCCCATAAGGGGATCCTCAAAGGTGCAGCGAATATTGGTTCTGGCATCGTTGAGCACTTCGGCGTTCCAGAGGCCACTGGGGTTATGCAGTACCCCTTGGTAGAACAGCGCAAGATTGGCAGCAGTCATGATGCCGCCCGCTCCCGGATTGCCTGCGACTCGCACCTGTGGATTGTTGAAGCGCAGCAGATTGTCTATCTGCGCCTCAGCGCTCATGGGCACCAACTCGCAGATATCTTGCTGATTACTCAGGGCGATGCCGAGCGATCGGTCAATGCCGAGAGGGGCGCAAACCTGCTGTGCAATAGCGTCGCGAAAGTCTTGGCTAGTGACGCGTTCTATCAGGTCGGCTAGCACCCAATGGGCACTATCGGAGTGGTACTCAAAGCGGGTCCCAGCGGGCCACTCCGGGCTCCAGGTTGCAAAGCGGGCTCGTCGAAACGCAGCTTGGCTGCCCTCTGCCTCGGGCATGCGTGCATTCGGAAAGCCCCCTGTGTGCAACATGACTTGCTCAAGGGTGACTTGGCCTACACCGGCGGTTGTTAGCTCGGGAATGTACTGCCCGATCTGGTCAGAAGCAGCGAAAAGCAACTATGACCCCGCTGTGGCCCACCGCTACCTGACATGCCGGGATGGGCGCTGAATCAACCTGCCTTTGGATCTCTAGGAAAAGCTCGTCGACGCTCGTCATGTTGGTCCGAGCGGCTCAAGCCCACTAGCTAACGACGCGTGCTCCGGTGAGTGAGTTGATCTGTACCCGAGCATCGCCAGCTTGAATGTCATAGGCGCTCGAGAATTCACAGGACTCGCCCCAAGGGCTTGAGTGGCGAGGATGGTTGCGCATCGGTGTAGCCACATCGTTCACCTGGAACCCGCTTCTCGTACCGAGGCGAAGGTCACCCTCGATCGGAGAGATGTAATGAACGTTAATGCCCTTGACTCGAGTTACCTCGACGGTGGCAGCAGTGATTGCTGCAACGAAGGAGTCAAAGTCTCCGTGGTCGGATGCGCCGCCCACCTCACAAATCCAGACGTTGCTGGGGCTACCTGGAGCGACCAGGTCATAAGGCTGGCTCATGCCTTCTGATGCGGAGTCTGCAGCGTTGATTGCTCTCCACTCGGTCGGCCGCTCAGACCAGAGCGCCACGTAGCCATCGCCCTTACGCCCAAGGGTCCAACCGTTGGCTTGGCGAACCTCGTCGAAGCGGTCCTGAGGGAACCAGGCTCGGGTGAATTGCAGGTAACCGAACGCAGGCCCAAGGATCGGGTCGCTCGGGGAGGCGTACGAGGGCGAGTAAATATGGATGGCGGCCCGCTCTTTCTGAGCGGTCTTAGGCATCGATGCCGTGCCAACCCAGTAGCCGTCGCTCGGCGCTTCTTTATTTGGGTGGATCGTGAACACGGTCGTGTCAGGCCCAAGCGTGGCCTGCCAAGCGTGTACCTGATCCCCAGCATCGCCAGAACGGTGATCGATGACACTGGCCAACATGGCCTCGGAGCTACGCCACGAGTAGGTGTGGGCCTCGCCAAGGCAACCGGCGGCGGCAAAGCCAGCAAGTTCTCTCACCGTGATCTGTGCCAGCGTGGGGTTGATGTCGAGGAAGTCTTTGAGCGCAGCAAGCTGCTGGAACAGTTCGGTTTCGAAGAGCTTCCACTTCTTTGCAGCGGTGAGGAGTTGCGGCAGCATCTGCCAAGCAGTCAACGCGCCAGTTGACCACCAGAACGGCAGGTTCTTGACGTCGTTGTAGTCGTATCCAAAGGCAGCCTGTGGGTTGAGGCTGAAATTCTCGTGTGGATCGAGCTGCAACCCATGGCGCTCTCGAACCACTGCAGTTTCTTGGCTGGCACCAGCGCGGCGAATGGCCTCGGGGACGCGGTAGGTGCTCTGGCCAATGATGTACAGCGGGCCGATGTCGTTGGTGTAGAGGTAGTCGCGGTCAGTCGAGTCAAAGAGGAATTTGCAAGTATTGAACGAAGATTCGCCTCGGTAGGAAAGCTTTCCGCCCTTGTACCCGCGTCCGTGGCTAGCGCCAAAGACACCCTTGAACGTGTTGGTTGCCAAGTCCAGCATCGCAGTGTCTGCAACGCCAGCAGCGAGGGCAAGAATCTCTTCGTCCTGTGCAAACTCGAGCAGCGTGAACACAGGTGCGTAGGAGTATTTGAGGTAGGTGTTTGAGTGCCACTCAAAGAAGCCAAATTTGGACCGTTCCTCTAGCCAATCAATGACTACCTGCCGGGTCCGAGCAGCGTGCTGAGCTCCAGTCAAGCCAGTGAAGGCAAAAACACGGTCTGGAATTGCAAGGCCGCCAAGGTACTCATCACAGGCAAACATGCCGCGATGGTTCTCTGACCAGAACCACTTGTTATCGATTTGGCCGGGAGCAATGGGGTCGTCATACCGGTAACGGGCGCCCGCGATCTTGTTTTCGATCGTGGTGATGATCTCGGCCGGCAGAATGTCGCGGCCCAAGTAGAGCGCCCACTGACACTCCATGAGTTCAAAGTCGTCGGTATCTCGGAAGGGGTCGCCACCAACAATCGTGGTCGGGATTTGCGATGGGTCCCACGTGAACGTCGGGTCTTGCCGCGCACGCAACAGATGAGCGGTGACGCTGTTGAGGTTGTTTCCGTCGAGCGAAGCTGTACTCAGTGCGAGATACTCGGCGCTGCGGGTTTGGAACCAAGATTCGTCAACCAGACCAGCGGTTCCGGGAGCGGGTAGGGGTGTTCGGGTTCCACCGAGTGGAGGCAAGCAAACATTTCCGGTGCCTGGGCCAGTTGGGGTTGGTGCGCAGGCGGCAGCCGAGGCAGCAAGTGCCGCTACCGCGCCAGCGATCAGAAATTCTCTTCGTGTTGCGCCCATTGAAATGACCCCCCGGTGGTCTGAATACAGCTAAGCCTAGAGTTTGCCTGTAACTGACGGTCGGCACAAGTAGCAAGTTCACCCAGTAGCTGCCGAGAACCCGTGTGGCGCACTTAGGGCGTGCGGTCCAAGAACCAAGCTCTCCAGCCGTCAGTTGGGCATAGGCCGATGCAACCTGGAGCAGGTGAGAGGGCACTTACACCTAGCACTGCAATTGTGTCGCGCTCAGCCTGCATGGCAGCCGGTATGACATAGGCTGTTCCTGCGGCTTCCGGATTGCTGAAGATCGCCTTTTCAGTTTCTCTGGTCCAAGTGCCGGCGGGCGACTGCGTGTAGCCACCAACGTAGTACCCTAAAGAGGCGGGGCCTCCGATTGTTGTAGGGACTGCCGCTATTCGAGTCACAATTCCAAGGACTCGTCCGGAGATGGTTACGAGTGAACCGAACTGGGTGGTAGATCCGTCGTCTGCCGGGTCTGGAAGAAGTGTTTGCGCCAGGCTGAACCCAGACCCCGTGTCTTCGAAGACCTCTACCTTCACCACTGGATTGGACCCATACGGGTACGTGGTAAGGGATGACCCGACAACGATGCGATCCACAGTCGGGCCATCGTCAACGTCAAACGACTTGGCATATCCAACTAAATTTGAACCTACATGCCTTAGGGTCTGGACGAACTGCCAACTCCCGCCTAGGTGCCGTAGCACGGAGACGGCGCGAAGCGCTGAAGGGTTGAGACCACAGTTTCCGGATCCAATTGCTAAGAGGTCACCGTCGATGCGCGTACCGGTGTTTCCGAAACCTGCTGCACCGCAGGGGACTTCAAAGCCTGCTGTGGTTGGTGCTGTCAGTGTTGTCTCGAGCGAGGTGGCGATGGTCGCTCCAGTAGCGTTAACTGCATAAACATTCACCTCGCCATCCGGCGCCCCAATGTAGCCGGGTCGCCGCAGCACCATCCAAGAGTCAGTGAGGCCATCAAGCAAAAAGCCCGGGGGCACAGTCATCTCGCCGGCTACTGCCCACACCCCCGAGGCGCTTGGCCTAAAGAAGGAAATGATCTCGCCTTGTTGCACGGCAATAAAGGACTCGCCGAATATTTTTGGGCCGTAGGAGTCTGCGACAGTATTCAGAGGAAGTAATTGCGCTGCTGAAAGTGCCAGTGGGTTGCTGGCGGAGCGCTGGGAAACCTCGAGTTTGTGGGTGGTGCCACCACTGGTAGTTGTGCGCCGTATTGTCGCAAACCAGGTGCCGTCGGTCCACGCCCCAGTCCGGTCAGTAGTCGTGGTGGCTGATGCGGTGCGCTGCCACTGAAACCGTGACCAAGCAGGCCCTGTAGGTGCTGGCGGCGGTGCACACGCGGCAGTGAACGCAAGCAGCGCAAGAACGCAAAGAGACACTCTTCGGACTGACTTCATTAGATTCCCCCAATGTGGCGTCTGTGATGGCCGCCACCTTTGAAGTTGGGACGTTATCAGCAGAGGCGCTGGCGGGCTTGGGATCGCGAATATTGAGGAGTGCCCGCGTTGGCAAGTTCCCCTAGCCTCCCTCGGCACTTGAGTAGCTTCAGTATCCGCGCCTGACCCCGTGCAGCACTCAGGCCAGACGACTGCCTCGGAGGTACTAACCATGTTTCGACTCATCAATGTTGACGGACACGCTGCGCTTGAGGTCGACGGTCACTATTTTGATCTAGCTGCGCTCTCGGGCGACCCAACCTTGGCCGATCCAATGGTCGCAGTAGAGCGTCACGCCGAGTTGCATGAACTGTCTGCAGGATGCGCGAGCGCTATCGCTAGCGGCCAACTGGCCGGAGTAACGCTGGGCGCTCCCGTGCCTGCGCCGAGGCAGGTGTTCGGGATTGGGCTGAACTATGCCGAACATGCGGCCGAGTCAGGCCGTTCGCTGCCCGAAGCTCCGCTCACCTTCACGAAATTTCCGAGTTGTATCACCGGGCCGACAACTGACTTGCCGATTACTGGGCCCATGGTCGACTGGGAGGTTGAAATCGTTGCCGTTATCGGAACCGAGGTCTCTCACGTTGCCGTTGCTGAGGCTTGGGGCGCCGTGGCCGGACTCACGCTGGGTCAGGACATCTCCGATCGAGGCGTTCAATTCAGCGATAGCCCCCCGCAGTTCTCGCTCGGAAAGAGCTTTGCCGGGTTTGGTCCAACCGGCCCAGCCTTAGTGTCTGTGGATGCATTTGACGACCCAGACGACATTGGGCTGTGGTGTGATGTGTCGGGTGAGCGCATGCAGGAGGGTCGAACATCGGACCTGATCTTTTCAGTGCCCACGCTGGTTGCCTACCTGTCATCCATTTGTACCTTGTACCCGGGGGATCTGATCTTTACGGGCACGCCCTCGGGAGTCGGCCTTGCCCGTGGCAGATTTTTGGCTCCGCAAGATGAGCTTCGCTCGGGTGCGGATGTAATTGGGGAGTTGCGCAATCAGTGCGTTGAAGGCGTCGGCCCCCTCTCAGTCTGAGGTGATTGCGGCCCCGTCAATGACCCGAATGCTTCTTCGGTCCTGCGTGTGGAATCCTGATCGAGTGATTCCGCTTCAACTCATGCCTTGTGTTTCCCCTGCCCTTCAGCGTTGTTTAGCCCCGGAGATGGCTGCACGATGAGTCTTCCTCGGGTTGTTGTGATCGGCGCGGGCATGGCGGGGCTCACTGCTGCGCACGGTCTCTCTTCCGTCTGCGAAGTCACTGTTGTCGACAAAGCTCGCGGAGTTGGTGGCCGGCTCGCCACCCGCCGAATCGGCGAGGCGACTCTTGACCATGGCGCGCAGTTCATTACCACGCACACCTCTGAGTTCGCCGAGATGGTTCAGAGTTGGGTAGCTGCCGGGGTGGTCACTGACTGGTTCCGCGGACGTATCGGTCCCGAGGGCGAGACGGATCCTGACGGTCACCTGCGCTTTCGTGGCCAGGTATCGATGAATGCCGTGGCCAAGAAACTCGCCGAGGGCCTGGATGTGCGTACGGCTAATCCCGTTTCTGCGCTCATCCCTGAGGGCGACCGCTGGGTTGTTTCGATGGCCGACGGAACAGAGCTTGCTGCCGAGGGCATTGTCGTTACTGCTCCAGTCCCGCAGAC
>CAMDAT010000132.1 GCA_945888825.1 Bifidobacterium breve
GTCCTCCCTTATGGAGTTGCCCCGTTGAATGCAAAAACCGCGGCCCGATCCCCAAGGTGGTGGCAACTCCGCAAGTACGGCCGAGGGCCAGCCTTGAGGCTTGCAGTTCCGGTTCAAAAACTGGATCAACAAAGGCCCCAATCACGAGCGCGTCCCCAGGCCGGAGCTGCTCGAGCGCCTTCTGCAAACCAGTGGCCTCTGGTGCCTCGCTCCGATTGGTCAGGATCCCTCGAGCTGCGAGCTTGGCTGATTCGACATCTGGCTGGTCAAAGGGATTGATCCCCAGCACCACTCCGGCAATGGTGGTTGCGAACTCCCAAAGAAACACCTGAGCCCCCATATCTTGGGGCTCTTCAACGCCAAGGTGGACAGAGGGGCCCGGAAGGCCTTCTTCGCCGAAGCTGCTCAGGTCAACATCACCAATCACCACGTAGAGCCTGTGTTCGGCGTCCGGTGAATCAGCGGGCTCGCCAACCACGGGCAGAACCCCCACTCCATGCTTGCCTGTTGACTCAGCAATCAGTTGCTCAACCCAACCTCCGAATGCAGCAAGTGGCTCCTCGATCAGAAAGGTCAGCTTGTCTCGACCGTGCTGAGCTGCCACTGCCATGAGCGCACCGAGCTGGCAACCCAGATGATCCTCAAAGGCCACGTCACTACCGAGCATGTCGGCTGCCTCTTCGGCGGTGCACAGCAGGTCATCGGCGTCGAGACCCATCAGAGCGCCTGGCACCATACCGAAAGCTGACAGTGCCGAGAAGCGTCCTCCTATCTCTGGAACCCCGTGAGCGATGAATCGAAAATCTCTCGAGGCGGCTAACGCTTCAAGGTCGGAGCCGGGGTCGGTAATCGCAACAAAGTTTTTTCCAATGCTCTGCCGGTTCCAGAAGTACGCCAGATGCGACCGAGTCTCGATGGTGCTTCCCGATTTTGAAGCCGCCACCACGATGGTTCGCTCCGGGTCACATAACGCCGCAGTGCGCAGAATGGCTGCAGGGTCGGTCGAGTCCAGCACGATCAATTCGGGGAACCCCTCGCCGGGAGCAAAAGTGCGGGCCAACACCTCGGGGAACAAGCTTGACCCCCCCATTCCAAGGATCAGCACATGATCAAATTCCCCAAGATCTTTGTGGCTTGCACCTTCTGCAATCTCATCCGCACTGAGCACCCAACGTGGCCACTGTCGCAAACTGTCCTCGATGACATGCAACCAACCCAAGCGGTTCGCAACCTCTGTCGGGTCAGTTTGAATCGCGGTGTGATCCCCATCCCAAAGCTTGTGAACCACCCGATCCTCTGCAAGCTTTTTGAGTGCTGCAGTCCAGTCTTGTTCAAGATCTTGTGGGTTGAATCCTGCGGTAATCACCGTTGCAGGCTACCCGTCTGACTGTTCGAAAACTGACCGCCAAATCAAAATCTACGGCCGCTAGCTAAACAGGCGGTCCGGGTCTCGGTGATCGCAAACTCCGCAGGCTCCGAAGGAGCCGATCAGCCATATGACCAAAGGTTGAGCTAGGCAACGTTCCAGTCGCGACCTGGTCCAGAATTCCATTCAGCGAATCCTCAGTAGTTGAGATGCGTCGGGCACGAAGCCGTAGAACCCCGTAGCCAAGCGCGCAAGAGATAGGGATGCCGAGCAAGGCCAGCATGGCTAAGCCAATGCCTGCCGCCATATCTAGAGCGCCCCCACCACTCCCATTCGCCACCGCAGCTACAACCCCACACATGGCAAAGGCAGATCCCAGAAGCGCAGTTCCCGCAGCAGTAAAAACTGCGGCGGACCGCTCCGCATGTAAGTCCGCAGAGAGTGCAACCAACGCGCTCGGTTCACCTGCAGGTCCCGACTGAGCAGCAGCGGTGGAGACACTCAGACTCGGCAGTAGGCCCAACTCCTCTGTACCCATAACTGACCGGGCGCTGCGATCTACTGAGGCTGCGAGACCAGTCCGCTGGGAATATTTTGCAGAGAGAGCCCCGCTGCGCTGACGCTGAAGTGACCCGGCTTTGCGGAGCCAAGAATCCACCGACTCCAGCACATCTTCCGGTCGACCGGGCACAATCCGACTGACAGTCACCACTGCCGGACCTACTAAGGAGTCCCCGCGTTGAGGCTTCTGAACAAGCAGGCCCAGCCGCTCTTCGACTGCAGCTTGTTGAACGACCGAGATATCCACCCCGAGTTCTGCTGCTGCCTCGATGAGTGCTTGTTCAGAAATTCCATCGGGTGAGTCCTCTAACTCCTGATCGGCAGCGAGTCGCACGGCGCGGTGCATAACTCGCTCCGCGGCAGTTCGATCAAACACATGGCTTGTTACTGCAGACGGCTGAACTGCGGACTGCTGATCTGCGGACTGCTGATGTGCGGACTGCCGGCTCACCCCCTCAGGGTAGAACGCTGGGCCCCACAGCACACAACAGTTTCTGAGTCTTCGCTTGCTGGGCGAGTTCCGGGGACTACATCTCAACATGATGACGATCCTCCCCAGATCATCTCCCTAACGATTCGGTACCACATACCCGTGGTACACTTTTGGGTATGGATGCCCTTGAAACACTCGATGAGATGAACCGGTTACTCAACATTTCCGACAGCGAGACCGTCAACACCTCGATGCGTCTGCCTCTGTCACTTCGGGACGCAGCGGCCCTAGCTGTTACCCAGTTTGGGGCCGCGCCCTCGACCACCAACTTGACAGCAACTGCGCTGCGTCATGCCCTCGAGACGGTGGTCATGGAGGCCGCTCTGCGTATGCACTACGAACAGCACCCCTCCACCGAACCAACACTCTGCGAGATCGCTCTCGCTCTGGCGCTTCAGGACGCTTCCCCTCTTGCTGACCGACCTGATCTCATCGCCAGCGCTGCTATTGAAGTGGCTGCGCGACGTCCCCACGCTGATGCCGACGATGTACTCCTTTGGGCCGAAGCTCAGTTGCTTGGCGCCACATGAGATCCATTGTTCTCGACAACGAGGCCGTTCAGGCACTCACAGATGCCAGCAGCCCCAAGCACAGAGTTGTAGTCGCCCACCTAGCCGGGGCGGTCGCCCGTCGTCGGCGGGGACGTGTTGTCGAACTCGTGGTGCCCACAGCAGTTCGCGTAGAGGCCGCATGGGATCGCACGACACCATCCGCCGCTGCCATCAATCGCTTCGGTGTCCGGGACCACGTCCTCGACTCGCCTTGCGCCGACTTGGCTGCTCGAATCCAGAGTGCCACCTCAACCGGAGTCGCCGACGCTCACATCGGGGCGACCGTCCGGAGCCTGTCATCTTCTGAGATCGTGGTCCTTACGAGCGACCCCACAGACATCGCTGCAGTGTGCTCGCCCGCGACAGTCACAATCGTCACCCTCTGAAAGGTCTGTAGGTCAGAACCAACTAGCCCTCTTGATTAGCCCTCTTCTTGGGCTGCTTCTTGGGCTGCTTCGTGGGCTGCTTCGTGTGCCGCCTCAATAGTGATGCGCAGGTCATCTTCCGAGTGCGCAAGCGATGGGAAGATCACCTCGTAGGGGCCTGGAGCAAAGGCAATGCCACGAGACAGCATCGCTTGGAAGAAAGCCGGGTAGCGACCAAGGGCTACGGATGCCGATGCAGAAGCAAAATCGGTAGGTTGGGTCTCGCCAAAGAACAGGCCTACTAGGGGGCCAACTTTGGGGACCACTACCTGAGTTCCTGCGGATGCAAACGCAGATCGCAGTCCCATTGCCAGCTGCTCTGCGGTGTCGGATAGCTGAAGGTAGGCATCGGCGTCGAGTTGTTGCAGCACGGCAAGGCCCGCTGCGGTTGCAAGCGGATTCCCCGACAAGGTTCCGGCCTGATACACCGGTCCGAGCGGAGCGAGTTCAGACATCACTGCGGCTGAACTACCGAAAGCGCCAACAGGCAAACCGCCGCCGATGATTTTTCCGAAGCACCAGATGTCAGGGGTAACTCCGGACCATTCAGTGGCACCACCGACGGCCACGCGGAATCCTGTGATGACCTCGTCAAATAACAACAGCGCGCCGACCCGATCACATTCGGCACGCAGACCCTGCAAAAACTCCGGCTTAGGTAGAACAAGTCCCATATTTGCCGAGATCGCTTCGACAATGACCACAGCCACAGTCTCATCAAGCACGGGCACAACGTTGTAGGGCCGCAGGATCGTGTCTGCCACGGCACCCGTAGGCACACCAGCAGAATCTGGGGTGCTGCCCGAGTCGAGGGCACCCTCGGCTACGCCCGATCCCGCAGCAGCAAGCAGTGCATCCGAGTGCCCGTGGTAGTTCCCTTCAAATTTGAGAATCTTGGATCGCCCGGTGGCGCCGCGAGCCAATCGAACCGCAGACATCGTGGCTTCGGTGCCGGAACTGACTAAGCGAACCTGCTCCATAGCCGGCACCCGAGAACAGAGTTCCTCGGCCAGCAAAATTTCTCCGGGAGTTGGAGCCCCAAAAGTGGTTCCTAGCGGGGCTGCTCGTTGAATCGCTGCGATCACGCCTGCATTGGCATGGCCCAGAATTGAGGCCCCATAGCTCTGCACATAATCAATGAATCGGTTGCCTTCAACATCCCAGACATAGGCACCTTGGCCACGAGCTACGAAGTACGGCGTGCCACCCACCGAGCGGAATGCCCGAACTGGTGAGTTCACACCACCAGGAATTCGAATAAGTCCCCGCTCAAACAGTCCAGCGTTTGTCAGTGATTGAGCAGGCTGGCTGAGCGAGTCTGCGGCTTGCTCAGATGGCTGACTACTCACTGAAAGCTCTCGGCTAGGGATCGAGCAAAATACGTCAGGATGAAGTCAGCACCCGCTCGCTTGATTGCCGTGATCTGCTCAAGCGCTACCAACTCACCGTCGATCCAGCCGCGCTCGGCAGCAGCATGAATCATGGCGTACTCACCAGACACGTGATAGGCCGCTAGGGGAACATCAAATTCGAATCTTGCCCGGGCCAGCACGTCAAGGTACGTCAGCGCAGGCTTGACCATAACCATGTCGGCACCTTCGTCAAGATCAGCCCGGATCTCTTCTAGGGATTCGCGCAGATTATGGAAGTCCTGCTGATAGGACTTGCGATCACCCCCATCGGCAATCTCAACATCTACGGCCTCTCGAAACGGCCCATACAAGCCCGAGGCATATTTCGCTGAGTAAGCCAGAATCGAGACTTGATCCGACCCAGTCGAGTCCAAGGCCTCTCGAATTGCCATGACCTGCCCATCCATCATTCCTGAAGGTGCACAGATATCAACCCCGGCCTGTGCCTGCGCAACTGCCACCTCGCTGTAACGCTCAAGCGTGGCGTCATTGTCTACTTCACCCTGAGCAGTCAGTAACCCGCAATGACCATGGTCGGTGTATTCATCCAGACACAGGTCTGCCATCAGGACAATCCGATCGCCGAACTCATCGCGCAATTCGCGAATTGCCACCTGCACAATTCCGTCGGCATCCGAGGCCCCTGAACCGCGAGCATCTTTGGACTCTGGAATGCCAAACAAAATGACTGCGTTGACTCCAAGTGAGACCAGCTCGGCTACTTCTGCGCGTAGCGAAGATCTGCTGTGTTGGACCACACCAGGGAGCGAAGAGATTGGCGCTGGTTGGTCGAGGCCCTCGCGCACAAACAGCGGGGCGACTAAGTCATCAACACCTAGGCGAGTTTCAGCCACGAGTCGTCGAAGGGCCGGAGTGCGTCGCAGGCGGCGAAGGCGATGTTGAGGGAACGTCACAATGCGATCCTAGGACAGAGGGTCTGCTTGAACGATTACACCATCAGGACCTTGGGCTGATTTGGCCCTCAGGCCCACCAGCTCACAAGTTGTTTGGACGAGTCCGGCGATGGTGTGCCTGCTTGATTCAGCTCCAAGCTCTAAGCCCGCATCACGAACTGCCTGAGCAGTAATTGGTCCGATCGCTACGACGAGCTCAGGCGTCTGATCGCGACCCACAGCGGCCACGTAATTATTCACCGCAGATGCCGAGGCAAAAGTTATGACCTGGGCTTGAGCAATCCGCTCTCGCAGCTCCTCACTGATTGGCGCTGGCACAGTTCGATAAGCCGTCACCACCTCTACGTTCCACCCACGCTCTCGCAACCCAGCGGGAAGAACCTCGCGCGCAACCTCTGCTCGCGGAATCAACACTGCTCCGGAAGTGCCCATCGGGTCAGCAGTGCTTGGCTCAGATGGATACGGAAAAATATCGAGCAGCGACTCAGCTACAAAAGCCTCTGGCATGAGATCAACGCGCAGGTGATACTCGGCCAATACCGCTGCAGTTCCTGGCCCGATGGCTGCAAGGCCTACTCCGAAAAGATCTCTGCCATCACGCAATTCAGAACAGAATCTGCGAGCGGCATTTGTAGAGGTCAGCACGACCCAGTCGAACTCGCTGACACGTGCGACCGCATCACGCAGAGCGAGGCCATCGTCGACAGGATCTTGAATCTCGATGGTCGGCACCTCGATCACTTCGGCACCCATATCGCGAAGCTGCCTGCTGAGTTCACCAGCTTGTTCAGTTGACCGAGTAACAACCACCTGCTGGCCGAACAATGGTCGGTTTGTAAACCAGTTCAGGTCTTGTGCAGCCACCTCTCCGACCACGATTGTGCAGGGGGCTTGCAGAGGCTCTTGGTGTAGCTCAGCAAGCGTGGAACGAATCACACTCTGGTCCGAACGCGTGCCCCATCGCACTGCCGCTGCTGGCGTGTTCGCTGCAAGGCCTCCAGCAATGAGTCGTTGCGAGATCTGTTGAAGATGAGAAACGCCCATCAGAATCACGATGGTGCCACCCACTCGCGCAATGGCCTCCCAGTTCACTTGGGTCTGCAGTTTGGATGGGTCCTCGTGTCCAGTCACCACCGTGAAACTGGTGGAGGAATACCTCAGCGTGACGGGAATGCCCGCATAGGCCGGCGCTGCAATCGCAGAGGTGATACCTGGGACCACCTCATAGGGGATTCCCGCATCAGATAATGCTTGAGCTTCCTCGGCACCGCGGGCGAACACAAAGGGATCTCCGCCTTTGAGTCTCACCACATTCAATCCACTTTGGCCACGATCAATGAGCAACTCGTTGATCTCTGTTTGGGGCACAGAAGGTCCACGCGGAACCTTGCCTACAGCAATGCGCTCGGCAGTTGCGGGTGCAAGATCTAACAGGCCTGGAGCGGATAGCCGGTCATAAATAACTACATCTGCACGAGCCAGCAATTCGGCCGCACGGACGGTCAGAAGGCCCGGGTCACCTGGTCCGGCGCCCACTAGATAAACAGTCATTGCTAGTTACCCTAGGGGTTGAGTTGTTGGCGCAGCGAAGCTGCAAGGGATCGACCGAGTGATTCCGGGTCCTCGCCTCTCGCTGATTCATGCAGCACCTGCCCACCAACTTCGTGAGCAAGCACCGCGCTCAGGCTGATCTGAGTATCTGCGCCGATCTGAGCGTAAGCACCTGCAGGCAAACTGCAATCGCCACCCAGCT
>CAMDAT010000133.1 GCA_945888825.1 Bifidobacterium breve
AGCAACTGGCGCAAACACGTCTCGACCGTCAAAGAGCGAGCCCGCTCCCGCCAAGTGATACTCGGGGTTATTGAGCCAGACGGCTCGGGTTGCTCCACCAACCATGGCTACTGCCGGAGCTAGAACTCCATTATCTGGCCCGAGCAGAACCGACTGGCCATCGCCAACCTCAACTGCTATGGCGCGGCGAGTTGTCCCGACACTGGGATCGACCACGGCAATGACTACGCCTGGAGCTAAGTACTGAGCAGCACGGCCGAGGGCCAGGCCACCTGCGCGAACGTCGTAGGGGGCAATCTCGTGGGTGATATCGATCACGCTCACGAGAGGGGCAATCTGGCGAATCACGGAGTGAACCACACCGACGAACTCATCGGTGTGCCCATAATCCGAAAGAAACGAGATCGTGTCGTATCGCAAACTCATGCCCTGCCAACGTACCCCGACTCGCCCAAGAAACCCGATTTGGGCTGCGAGGGACCCACACCTAGGGGTTAGCCCGCGAGCTCGCGAGATCGTTCAGTTGCTGCAGCTATGGCATCAATCAGAGTTTCTTGAAGCTTGCCGGTTTGCAGCACGCGAAGGGCCGCCTCGGTTGTCCCACCTGGTGAAGCAACGCGAGCCCGAAGCTCGGCTGGGTCCCAATCTTGCTCGATCAGCAATCTGGCAGAACCCAACAGGGTCTGTCGCACCAGCGCATCAGCCGTGGCCGGGTCCAAGCCTTGAAGAACGCCAGCCTGAATCATCGCTTCTGCAATCAAGAACACATAGGCCGGGCCGGAACCAGAAACGGCGGTGACAGCATCGAGTTGGGATTCAGGAACTCGAACCACCGTGCCAACAGCATCCAAGATCTGCTCTGCCCAAGCCATATCGGATTCGGTAGCAGCGGACCCACCACTCATGGCCGCTGCCCCTTCACCAACCAAAGCTGGCGTATTTGGCATTGCTCGAATCACTGCTACCTGGGGCCCGATCGCAGATTCCAGCGTGGCCAGATTGATGCCAGCAGCTATGGACAAGACCCGCTGCACTCCGAGGTTGCGCAACGCAGTCAATGCTTCGACCACGTGATTGGGCTTGGTGGCCACGATGACTTGCGGCGCTCCGACGGGTTGCTCGAGAACCGCTACACCCGGAAAGAGCAGCGCGAGTTCGCTACGACGCTCCTCTGAAACCTCGACCACTGAGACTTGCTCCGCTCGCAACAGACCATGACTCAGCAATCCGTGCAGCAGTGCAGTGCCCATGGACCCACCGCCGATAAGTTCAAGTTCTTCCATGGCGACAAGCCTAGTAAGCAGGGCGAGGTCCAGGTGCTTCCCCAAACCCCTGAACCTCGCAGGGGTGAACTTAGGCTGATCTGGCTGCGCTGTCAGCGGGGAGCGCGCCCCGCCTAGCCCTCGAAGCGTGAAGCAAACCCCAGCCGCATAGCAGGCCGGAAGCTCTGTTCTACGTACGAGTAAACAGACCCAAAGAGACGATCAAGTTCGGCCTCGGTCACCCACTGCACGGGAATCTGCCCAACAAGGAACACCGCATCCTCGGACCCAATCGCAAACCGCAGTCCGTAAAATCGAAGATTTCGACGCAGTAAGTACTCATAGGTTTGCGCCAAGTTCTCTTCGGGGCTTGGCATCAAATAGGTCTCGACATGCAAGGTTCGCTGTCGCAAGTGAAACCAAACCGAAAACATCCCCTTCTCTTCGGAAGAGACTCGGATCATCCATCGGCGCTCCCCCGAGTCAGTGTCCCGCTCGACTGACTCCACGCAAGGATTTTGGTCAACCTGCTCGGCTAACCACTGCTCGATACGCGTGTCAATCTGCTGCAATTCGGCAGCAGTTGCGGGCGGGAGTGCGTCAGCAATCATCGACATTCCACCAGTTGACGCGCCCGCAGATCGCCATAGAGGCGGCGCAACCTGCCAGCGGTGGTCGCCCATGCGTAGCGATCAGACTCGATGGCGCCAGCGCGACCCATGGCGGCAGCTCGTTCGGGGTGAGCGAGGAGTTCGTCAATTCGCTCTGCAAACAAACTCGGATCTCGGGAATCGATCAAGAAACCGGTAAGGCCATTCTGGACCAATGAGCGAAGGCCACCGACTGCCGCTGCCACCACCGGGGTTGCGCAAGCCGCCGCTTCGAGGGCCACGAGTCCAAATGACTCGGAGCGACTTGGAACAATCACCACATCTGCAGCCCGGTAAAAAGTAGACAGCGCATGATGAGGCTGTGGCTCAACCCAGTGGACCCGCTCAGCCACACCTAAGGAATCGATGAGCGCCAGCACGCTCGCCAGTTCTTCTTGGCCTTCTGCGCCGCTGGGGCCGCCCACCACGATCAGTCGGGCTTGTTGATTTTGCAGTTGAGCCAGAGCAGCAACTGCAATTTTCAGTCCCTTCAATGGCTGAATACGCCCAACAAATAGCAGCGTGGGACGGTCATCAATCCCGAGTGCGGTCTGAGCTCCAAGACGCTCTCCCGGAGAGAAAAACGCGTGGTCGACTCCGGGGGCGACGAGCTCAATACGCTCAGGAATAGCACCGTAAAACTGGATCAGTTGCTCGGCTTCTACTGGGTTGGATGCACAGATTGCATCACAGCAACCAATCACCTGCGCCTCGGCCTGAACGCGCTCAAGTGACTCAGTATCTCCAGCCTCGGCCTTCACTCTGGCCCGCGTGTGAAAGGTGGCCACAAGAGGCAGGTTCAGATCGTGCTTGAGTCTGTGAGCAGCTACTGCCGACAGCCAGTAGTTGGCATGCAGCACATCGACGGGACGCTCTGCCAAGTCCGCTGCAATACCATCGGCAAATTCCTCAACCCGAGAGAGAAGCTCTTCCTTTGGAAGCTGCGAGGGCCCAGCCGTGACGTGCACGACCTCAAAGCCCGGCTCAACCGTAACCCGGTCGGGCAGATCATCAGCCCACTTGCGCACATACACCCGAACGTCAACACCGGCCTGAGCCAGCGAGGCACTGAGTTCGCGCACATAGACATTCATGCCACCAGAGTCACCTACGCCAGGCTGCTCAAGCGGCGATGTGTGCATGGAGATGATTGCCACGGAACTCACGAGACAGATAACTCCGTTGAGGCAAATTTGTTCCCGCAGGGCCCGAAAGCCTGAACCTCCACTTAGACCTCTGCAGCCGATGTAGCACTGAGGAGGTCTCTGGCAGCGGCTTCGCTCTCTCGCAGGAACGACTCGTAGATGCGCACGAGCGCCTTCTTCTGCTCCTCTGTGATGCAAGGGTCACGACGGATTTCAGCAACCACGTTCACCTGACCGTCCGGTTCATCAAGGATCCCGGCACGCACATACAGCGTCTCGGATGAGATCTCGAGGGCGCGAGCAATCTGCTGCAATATCTCGGCCGAGGGCCTACGCAAACCGCGTTCAATCTGCGACAGATAGGGGTTCGACACACCGGCCATCTCAGAGAGTTTGCGCAGTGAAAGCTGCCCGATGTTGCGCTGTTCACGAATGAACTCGCCTAGGTCTGACCAGCGGCGATCCAGATCTTCTTTCATTCAAAGGATCTTACCGCGACTCTCGCGAACACTTCGATTGCAAGAGTACGCAGCAGCAGGCTGTTGGCCTACCGGAGTAGATCGTCTACCGATGCACCGCTTTGATAACGCCCAATCAATTCATCTTGGACGCGATCAATCCGATCGTGCATCTCGTGGCGCAACTTCGACACAGATTTCTCGAGTTCACTAATCCCGAGTGCTGCTTGGGTCAGCCGCTCCGGGGGGAGCGCCGTCAACTGACCCAGTTCAGATGGAGTGAGGATCTCGTCTAGCTCAAGGACAATCTCGTCTGCCCACTCCGGCGGTTCAACATCTCGGACGGGCCGCGGCAACCCTGGACCGCGAGAGTGCGCCGCGAGCGCATCAGGAAGGCGCTCAAGCACATCGTTATCGGTCACTCCCTGAGTACGACGATCAAGTTCAACTGTCACTGTGTCGAGTCGGCCCTGAACAATTCGCCGGGCGTAGGAGAGTCCGTTTTCTAGGTTTTGATAGTGATCGCGAATTTCACGGAGTTCAGGTAGCGAGCAGCCATCTAGGTTCTCTGGCTCAGAGATCGTGATGAGTTTGTTCAGATCGAATCGCAAGTGGCGGCCTTGTCTGTAGTTCGAATGAATGACGGAGAGAGTGGTTGTGCACTGAGAATGACCGTGCGCCTTGGTAACACTAGGGCCTGGGTAACACTAGGGCCTCTAGGATTTGCAGACCGGATCAACCCGGCAAGAGCCAGACGCACCCCAAGAACACTGGCGCTGCCAGCAGGTATGCATCGATTCTGCGAAGTGCCGGGGCAGGGGAGTCCGCAGCGGGTAAGAACGAGGACCCCAACCACTGGCCCAGTGGGCAGGCAAGGCAGATTGCTACTCCCGCGATCCATGCAGAGGCAGTAGTAAACGGTGGAGGGTGAAAAGTCGCGATAGTAAAGGTCACTCCCAACACGCCGAGCATTCCTGCGACTGGACCCTCCCAACGACTGCTCGCATCTGCCCCAAGCAAGAAGGATCCTGCGTCATACAAGCTGACGGCGAGTACCAGAAAGAGCCCCGCCCACAAGCCCGCACGAACGGCAAGAACTACCGAAATCGCCGCCAACGCTGGCAGCACAATGCCGATCACGGTCGGCGCAGCAGTTGAAGGCTGCAGACCAAACACCAGATGCGCCAAGATTGCGAGAAGCGGGAGAACTATGAGCGCAGCACCCGCTAGGCCCGTGCTGTAAGCCGCCGCAATCGGCATCAGAGCGGCACCCGCAGCAGCAACTAAGCGAAACAATCCGCCGGAACTTAAACGATGCCGTGCGTCCTGTGAATCCTCAGGAATCGCATGTTCTGCTTGGTCACGCTGCCAAGCTGCAACAATCTGATACCCGGCTGCAGCTGAAACGACTGCCCAAACAGCAGCGGTCCACACACGACCGCTCGTCGCTGCGGCAAGCACAAGGAAGAACCAAAAAACCCCAAGGCGAATTCGCGGGCCACGGGTCTCGGGGGTAACCAGTAACAGCGCCAGCCGGTCGGCCAAGCGGGGTGTGGCCTCGCCTTGATCTTGCGTAGGTTCAGCCGCATCCGCTTCAGGCGCTGGCGGAGTCTCCTCAGTTGCCTGTTGAGCAGCCCTCTTGGGGCGAACCACTGGAGCGACAACCACGAGTTGGTTCTCTTTGGTGGATGGCTCAGTGGTCACCACAGAAACCCCCACTTGGGTGGGCAGGTTCATCCTCGGGTCTCCAGCAGACGCGGGCAACAAAAAGTCACCCCCGGATAGTAGTCAGCAGGGGCTGAGATTCCCCAACGCGAAGGCAGAACAACTCTTGATCCACTGGTAGCTTCACCCCTGTGACCAGCCTGCTGCTTGTGCGACATGGACAATCCGTTTGGAATGCCGACGGCCGTTGGCAAGGCCAAGAGAACCCTCCCCTGACCGAGTTGGGCCAAGAACAAGCCCGACTTGCCTCTCATGGAGTTGGTGCCGTTGATGCTATTTATTGCTCACCCCTAGACCGCGCAGCCACAACGGCGATGATTATCGCTGAGCAGATCGGGGTCGGTCCGATTCTGTTGCTACCTGGGCTCATGGAACGTCATGCCGGCGAGTGGCAAGGATTGACACGAGACGAGATTGAAGAGCAATACCCGGGGTATCTCGATGCTGGAACGCGCCCACCGGGTTGGGAGGATGACGATGAAGTCGAGGCCCGTGTCATGGCCGCCTTGGATGAGATTGCTGAGCAACACCCCGATGGGCATGTGCTCGCTGTGGCCCACGCTGGGGTGATTTTTGCTGTTGAGCGCATCATCGGGGCCGAATGGGAGCGCCTGGCTAACTTGGGCGGCCGCTGGCTTGAACACGCCAATGGCACCTGGACCATCGGCAATCGAATTCACCTACTGATCGACGAGACCATTCCCGATCAAATCTGATCTGAAGTTGCTGCCGAAGCGAACCGGTCTTGCGGAACCGCAGTTGCAATCTGCGAAGCCGCAGAATCCCCAAGCGAACCATCCGTTGAGATCTGCTCAAGCGTGGTAATCGCCTGCTCCACTGCTGCAAGATCAGCTTCGAGCTGATCGAGCGCTGCGAGTTCATCCTGGTCCGCTGCCGAATCTGGTGCGGTTGGTACATCTGGTGTGCTTGGTACATCTGCAGCACCGGTTACGTCTGCCGCAGTTAGGTCTGCAGATGTTGAATCCGTGGTGGGTTGGCCGATGTTCTGCATGGTCTTCAGAGACTACTAGTCAGCACTCCTACCGCGAATCCTTGGCCTGCCAAAGCATGTCGCCCTTGGCAGTGCCGATACGCTCCACGATTGCGTGTTTGTCACCCTGTTCATCCAACGATTACACATCCAAGAATTGTTCATCCAACGATTACACATCCAACGATTCATTGGCACTGCTCCTCATTCGTCAACGCTGCTTGGGCAGGTGCAAGGAGAAACCCTTGGCAGAGCACTGCTGATTGCTGTGGTTCTGATTACCCCCTACGCGATCTACAAGATGCGCCAGGTGCGAGCTGTCCGTCGAGCACATGACGCAGCAGTAGCTGCGGATGCTGCTGCATTGAAGGCGGGGGACCTCACTCCCCTGCCGGCACTGGAAGATGTGATCCGAGACATCTCGTATGTGGTGACCGAGGCCAAGGCGAACGGCGGCGCAATTTTGGTCATCCCGGCGCAAGTCACGGTGAGTCACCGAGAGGCCAGCGATCAGATTGTGGACCTGTTAGTCAACGACGCGCTGCGCAGGTCAGGCCTTGTTATCGCCGGCCAAGAGGTCACACCCGAGGGCCGCCTGCTGCATTGCGTGCTGGCTAGTCCCGAGGCGTGAAACGGGTTGACCGAGGCCTGTACTCTTTGCTGCGCAGCCGTACGTTTGTGCCGCAATAATCCTTTTCCTCTGCAGTCAGAGTCCGAGACGCAATCCAAGATGGGTGATCCATATGCATGCAACAGCCACCATGCAACCAACAATTATCGAGCCCGGTGGTGCAACGACCACCGTTACAGAGGAACGACTCGAGACCGAGGACGGACCTGTTGCGCATATCGTCAAGACGAAGCGCAACGAAGACGCCGCCGCCAAAGTGCTTGCTGCTCGTGTTGAAGGTACCCCGCTTGAGGCACTGTGCGGCCACGTCTGGGTGCCATCACGTGATCCCAAGCAGTTGCCTGTGTGCCAAAAGTGCAAGGACATTTATCAGATGTACAAAGGCATGAACGACGGGCTCGACGACACCCCCAAGATGTAGCCGGAAACAGCTACATCTAGCCGATCAGGCCGGCGGAGTTCCGGCGTCTGCGAACAAGACGCCCTTCCATGTGCCACCCTCGTCGACGAACACATTGACCCGCTGTGTCGCTGTCGCCGCAGGTGCGCCCTCGACGTCCACCTTGCCGGTATACGTCACGACCATCTGCCCCGGCGTCTG